>JALUZQ010000194.1 GCA_027011725.1 Sulfurimonas sp.
GTTATAGAGTGGATATTTAAAAATGCAAAAAAAATTTAATAAAGGACATACAATATGAACGAAATATTTGACGCGATACAAAGAAGTGCCAAACGAATAAAAGACGCCATAGATACAAAAGATATAGGCTATTCACAGCAGGAAAACTCTTCTGGTGAAACGCAGCTTGAACTTGACATTAAGTGTGATATGATCATAGAAGAGGAGTTCTCAAGAGTAGCAGCTATTCATACCATAGCAAGCGAAGAGAAAGAACATGCTGAAACACTTCATGAAGATGGACGCTATTTCATCGCTTACGATCCACTTGATGGTTCATCACTTATAGATGTAAACTTGAGTGTTGGTTCTATTTTTGGTATTTATGATGGTGCATTTGGTGCAGATAAAATGGTCGCTGCATGTTATGTCGTTTATGGTCCTCGCGTTGAGATGGTTTTTGCTCAAAACAAAACAAAACTCTACCTCCTTCAAGCAGGCGAATTTGAGTTTGTCAAAGAGATTCGTCTTGGTGAAAAAGGCAAACTCATGGCACCGGGTGGAACACAACAAAACTGGGAAAGCTACCATAAAGAGATGATAGACGGCTTCTTTAAAGAGGGCTACCGTCTTCGCTACTCCGGTGGAATGGTTCCAGATCTGCATCAGATTCTTCTCAAAGGCGGCGGACTCTTTAGCTACCCTGCTACAAGTGATAAGCCAGAGGGAAAACTTCGCCGTCTTTTTGAGGTATTTCCTTTTGCATTTGTCTATGAAACAGCAGGCGGTGAAGCTACAAACGGACATGAAGATCTTATGTCTTTAGGCTATGCACATGTGCATGACACCTCTCCGTGCTTCTTTGGTTCAAAATATGAGACACAACGAGTAAAAGAGGTTTATGCAAAAAATGCATAATGAAACAAAAGACAAGTTTGAGATTCATCTTGATGAGATGATTGTCAAAGTACAGGCTTGTCAGCAAGAGAAATCTCTCCAAAGCTGCAGTGATTGTGAACATTTTTTGCAGTGTGATTTGAGAAATGAGTACATCAAAGCCGTATATAATAGTATGTCAAAAGGCGATACGGGCGGATTTGAGTTCTAAAAAAGCGTGAAGAAAATTTTATACAGGATAGAAAATTGAGCAAATACATAACAACACCCATCTACTATGTTAATGGAGAGGCGCACATCGGTCATGCCTACACTACTTTTATAGCTGATACCCTTGCAAGATATGAGAGACTCAAAGGTGAAGATACCTTCTTTTTGACAGGTACAGATGAGCACGGTCAAAAAATAGAAGAATCTGCAGCAAAGAACAACAAGCCGACACAACAGTTTGCAGATGAGATCAGTGCAACTTTTAAAAATCTTTGGGATGAGTTTGAAATCAGTTATGACAAATTCATTCGTACAACTGACGAAGAGCATATGCGTGGTGTACAAAAAGCCTTTGAAGTGATGTATGAAAAAGGTGACATTTACAAAGACTTTTATGAAGGACACTACTGTGTAAGTTGTGAAACATTTTTCCCTGAAACGCAGCTTGTAGATGGCGAGTTTTGCCCTGACTGTGGGCGTAGTACAAATGTAGTAAAAGAGGAGAGCTACTTCTTTAAACTTTCAAACTATGAAGAGAAACTGCTCAAATACTATGAAGAGCATCCTGAATTCATTATGCCTAAATCACGCGCGAATGAAGTCATAAACTTTGTAAAAGGCGGCTTACGAGACCTCTCTGTTACACGTACTTCATTTAGCTGGGGTGTGAAAATGCCTGCGAGTATCAACGATGACAAGCATGTTATGTATGTATGGCTCGATGCTCTGCTCAACTACATCACGGCACTTGGATACGGTTCTGATGAAAAACTGATGAACTACTGGCCTGCGGATGTACATTTTGTAGGAAAAGATATTTTGCGTTTTCACGCTATCTACTGGCCTGCATTTTTAATGAGTTTAGACCTTCCACTTCCAAA
>JALUZQ010000195.1 GCA_027011725.1 Sulfurimonas sp.
TTCTATCTCTTTAATAGCTTTTCCGACATCACCTAAACAGCATCCACCACTCGGATTAAGCACTTCACAGGAGCATCCTTGGTTTTCCATTTTTGCTTTTATATCTTCAAGGGCTGTGGTTTTTCCGTTGCGTTTGAGTTCTTCTTCTATTTTCTCTTTACTCCACTCAAAACAGTAACAGACAGTCGCAGGTTGTGCACCATCTTTGAGCCCGACTGTCACGGTGATGTCATCTTGGGTGAGAATAATATCATCTCTAAAGTAAACTGTTTTACAAGAGGGTGTTTTGCAGTAGTAAAATCCATCAAAACAATCAAATCTTGCTTTTGTCTGCTCTTTTACAAGCGCGGCAAATGTTTTGCCTAACACACCTTTGGCTTTTTTATGGCATGATGGACACTCTACTTTTCCTTTTGGTTGTGGTGTGCAGCAACTATCAGCACATGCCTCTTTTGTCTCTTCTTTTGTTGTAGTAAAACTTAACATGACATATCCTTTGCCTTCATTTTACACCTACAGTGTGTAGTAAATGTGAAATAGCACATCTACTGCGTTTAGCGTAGCAGCAGTGCTATGAGGACTAGGTTGAGGAGTGTCATGACGGTAAAGCCGACTCTATAAAAGAGAACTGGATCACGCTCTATTAAAGAGCTGTTCTCATTAAAGTATGGTTTAACCTTTTTTGGATTGTTCAACTCATACAGCATCTCAGAGTAGTGCTCATAGCGTTTGTCTTCATCGCGTGAGATAGCACGAAGTATGACGCTCTCAAACCACTTTGGAATGTTCGCATTATATTTACTCGGTTTTTGTGCCTCTTTGAAAGAAGGGTTTGAGAATGGTTCTATCTCTCCATAAGGGTATTTCTTTGTAAGTGCGAGGTAGAGTGTCACTCCAATGGCAAAGATTTCGCTTGTCTCACTGATGGCTTCTCCCTGAAATCTTTGTGGTGAGAGAAAACTAGGTGTTCCTGCGTTTGAACTTGTTGAAAAAACCTCTGTAATATTTCCAAAGTCTATAATCTTAAATCGTAGATTCTCATCTTCATCTTTTACAACCATAATATTTTCAGGTTTTATATCGCCATGCACCAAATCTCGTTTAATAAGATACTGTCCCATATTGAGCAGAGTTTTTGCCAGCTCAATGGCATCATCAACGCTTAGTTTATGCTTTTTAAGATATGCATCAAGTGTCTCACCTTCGATATACTGCATCACATAGTAACGCATTGTTCTGTTTTTTGGTATAACAGCTTTTGGAAAGTAGTCTGCTTTGAGCCGTTTTGCATTCCAAGCCTCTTTGACGAAGAGATCGATGAGTGTTGTATCATCTATTGCTTCAACAGGAGGAAATTTTACGATGTAGCGTTTTGTCTTTTTCTTACACAGCCATGTTCTTTGGTTTTGAATGAGTGACTTCTCAAGGACATAGCCATCAATGACCTGACCCTCTTTGAGTGTTTGAGGAATGAGCAGCTCTTGTTTACGGAGTATCTCTCTCTCATCTACTTTTAAAATCTCTAAAACAACCGCAGTGGTATCATCTGGAAGGTCATCATCTACAACGGCACTCGCTTTTTTTACAAGGGCTGTCGCACCACCGATGGAGAGCTGTTTTTTTATCTGCTCTTCATCAAGTACATTGTAGAGTCCATCGCTGCAGAGCAGGACTTTATCTTTCTCTTTGATGGTATTTTCAAAGTAGTGCAGTTCAACTTCCGGGTTTATCCCTATTGCCTGTGTGAGGACATTCTCAAACCCTTCTTCTTCCATTGCATGGTCATGAGAGATTTGGCTGAGCATATTGTCTCTATAGATGTAAACACGACTGTCGCCGACATTTGCACCATAGAGACGACTTCCTGCTATGACCACAATGGTAAGTGTCGTTACAAGTTCACTGCGTTCATAATTTACTTGTGATTCTTGATAGAGAATAGAGTTGATAGACTTTATAAAAGTA
>JALUZQ010000196.1 GCA_027011725.1 Sulfurimonas sp.
ATTTTTGAATACGCCGCACCATAATGTCAATGGCAAGACGTGAGCGCTCATCCGCTGCGTTTAGAATTGCACGAACATCATTTTTGCCACATATTCCCAAAAGTCCTGAGCTTTTATTGAGCATTTTATCTACTTCTTCATAGCCATATCCCAACTCTCGTTGCAAATAGGTCACAATAGCAGGGTCAATATCACCACTTCGAGTCCCCATCACAAGCCCTTCAAGCGGTGTAAATCCCATGGAAGTATCTATGCTTTTTCCATTTTTAATGGCACATGCCGAAGCACCGTTTCCAAGATGCAGCGTTATAAGATTAACCTGTTCTACACTTTTACCCAACAGCTTTGCCGCCTCTTTACTAAGGTAGCTATGCGAAGTGCCATGAAAACCGTATCGTCGTATGTCCTCTTTTTTATAGAGTTCATATGGCAGAGCATACACATACGCCTCTTGTGGCATTGTCGCATGAAACGCAGTGTCAAAGACTGCTACGTGTGGAATGTGTGGCAATTTCTTCTGTAATGCTTTTATGCTCTCTATATTTGCAGGATTATGCAGAGGGGCAAGAGGTATCAAAGCTTCAATGCTTTGCAGAACATTCGCATCAATGAGGCAGCTCTTTTGGAGTTGCTCTCCGCCATGCACCACTCTATGCCCAACAACCTCAACATCGGAGAAGTCAATGCCAAGTGCATCAAGCGCTTGTTCATGCGTCTGTACGGCCACACCCTCTTCTCCTATGTGTTCTATTGCTTTTTGTGCCAAAACACTCTTTGTACTCATATCTATCACTTTACACTTGAGCGAAGAACTTCCTGCGTTTATAACAGCTACTTGCATCACTTTTTCTCCTGCGCTGCCTGAATGGCAGTAATGGCGATGGTATTAACAACGTCCTCGACCAAGCAACCACGACTCAAATCATTGACCGGTTTTTTCAGTCCTTGTAAAATAGGCCCTATGGCAATAGCACCACTTGAGCGCTGTACTGCTTTGTAGGTATTGTTTCCTGTGTTCAAGTCAGGAAAGACAAAGACCGTTGCACGTCCTGCCACCTGTGAGTTTGGCAGTTTTATTTTTGCCACTTTTTCATCTATGGCAGCATCATACTGTATAGGTCCTTCTACGAGCAGGTCACTTTTAAGCTCTTTGACAAGCCGAGTTGCTTCGCGCACTTTATCGACATCACTGCCATGCCCGCTCTCACCTGTCGAGTAGGAAAGCATCGCCACACGAGGAGTGATGCCAAAGCGTTGAGCACTCTCAGCAGAGGCAATGGCAATCTGTGCAAGCTCTTTTGCATTAGGGTCTTGCACGATGGCACAATCTCCATAGACAAGCACCTTTGTCTCAAAACACATAAAAAAGATGCTTGAGACTATGTCATAGTCGGGTTTTGTTTTTATTATCTGTAGTGCCGGTCGAATGGTATCAGCAGTGGGATGAATAGCACCACTCACCATGGCATCAGCGTATCCAAGTTGTACCATCATCGTAGCAAAGTAGTTAAAATGCGCCATTGCATCCGCTGCAGCCGCGCGTGTGAGACCTTTTGTACGACGAAGTTCATAAAATGCATCAACGAACTGTTCCATAAGCGATGATTTATACGGGTCAATGATCGTTGCGTTTGAGAGGTCAAGTCCTAAACGCAGGTAGTTCGTTCGCACCTCCTCTTCATTGCCCAGTAAAATAATCTCTGCGACCTTACGATGTAGAATTATCTCAGCAGCACGCAGTATCCGCTCATCTGAAGATTCAGGAAGTACCACTCGTTGTGGATTACTCGCTGCCATTTCAAAGAGTTTATATTTAAACATCAGCGGTGTCATTATCTCATTTTGTGCATTTGCTATTCTTTTCTCTATAAACGCTACATCTACACTTTGACGGAACAGTCCCATAGCCAGTGCTATCTTTCGGCTACTGTTTAAACGCAGTCGTCCTCGTATCTGCATCAGCTTCTGCGCCGTCTCATACGTATCGCCTGCAACAGAGAGTATAGGCATATTAAAGCCTCTGAGCCCGTCTATGAGTTTTTGAATATTAGGGTGTGCTCGCATAGAGAAAGGAAAAACAATCGCAGAGATATTTGGATAGTTCTTTGAGTAAAGCGAAGCAAAAAGTCCGAGAATAATCTCTGAACGATCCCCCGGTACGACTATGAGGTCATCATCTTCAATATGTTCTAAAAAGTTATCTAAAGAGAGCGCTGCAATTTTAATGGAACGGATGGTTCTTGTGTGGTCATGGTCTGTTAAGAGAATGGGCTTTGCATCGAGTGTCTCTATGACATCTTCTAAAGTTGCCAAAGCAAGTTCTTCTACTTCTTGAAGGTAAAATATCGTCTCTTGTCTGTTTTGCAGTCGTGCCATAAGCGTCTCTTTTTGCTGCGGGCTCACACGGTTAATGAAAGTAGCAAAGTGATGGCACCCCTGCATTTGGATCTCCTGAGCATCGATTAAAACGCTTTCATAGACCTCTTTGACATTTTTACCCTTTGCCGAGATGATATTGATGAAAGATGAACCAAAATTCTGTGCAAGTTTTAAGTTGATATCAAAATGGATATTATTTAAAAATGAGAGGCGAATGCCCTCGCACAGCACAAAGTCATACTCTCGCTCAAGCCTTTTAAACTGCTCTAAAATCTCACCTATGAGTTCTTCGCTTTTATTTGCAGCCACCATCGCTTCAACGTACGCAATATCAACTCCATAGGCATCTTCATATTTCATGTCTAGGTTATAGTGTTCAAGCATAAAATGAGTATCGCCGTCTACGACATTTTTGTCAAAAATAACAGGGCGAAAAAATGCAACCCGAGGGAGATTTTGCTTGAGTATCTCCATCATACCCATCGAGACAAACAGAGCACCGGCATTTACTTCTTTTGCAGATATAAAGAGAGAGTCTATCTTCATTTTTTTCAACCTTCACACTTAAGTGCTATAATTCTAGCAAAAAAAGAGAGTTTTTATGTGTATATGTGGCAAGAAAGAGAGTTTTGAGGAGTGTTGCGGGGCTATCATAAGTGCCAAACGCAGTGCAGAGACTCCCGAAGAGCTTATGCGCAGCCGTTACAGTGCTTATGTGCAGGCAAATGGCTCATACCTTTTAGAGAGTACGGTAAAAGAGAACCGTTTTGCCGATGATGTAGCACTCATAGAGGAGTTCTCAAACGCAGTGGAGTGGCTCAAACTCGACGTACTAAACGCAGCAGGTTCACAAGTGGAGTTTAAAGCCTACTACCGTGATAATGAGGGCATCCAAGTACTGCATGAAAAGAGCAATTTTATACAAGAGGACGGTGTTTGGAGATACAAAGACGGCGAACTCTATGCAACGAAGATAGAGCGTAATGAGAGCTGTCCCTGCGGCAGTGGAAAAAAGTTTAAAAAGTGTTGTATGTGAGTGACTTTACAAACACATAGCTCGTTTTGACAAACTCATTTTTTTCATAAAAAGTATGGGCTTCTGTACGCTGAAGTCCGCTTGAGAGCACTATGTTCTCACATGCTCCTACCCGTGCATAATCATTCAAATATTCAAGCATCATCTTTCCATACCCTTGTGAGCGGTACTGTTCATCTGTCACAAGTTCATAAATGAAAAGATGGCGTTTATGGTAGAGGTTTGTAGCGATGTTCACACCTGCATAACAGACAAGCTCACCGCGCTCAAATATTCCCACCATCGTGTAATTCTCTCTCATCTCATACACAAGGTCCTCGTACTCTTTGTAGTCAAGTTGTGTTCGTAGTTGCGAAACAAGTTCCCACGCGCTTTGCAGCTCTTTTAAATCTAATTCTCGTATTTGCATAGCGTATCATAGCAAATTTTCTTGCATTTAAGTTAGTAAACATCAAGAGTAATTTATAATCTATTAAAAAGGGATTATCTATGAGAATTAGTCTCTCCGCAAAGGTTGCGCTGGGCACCTTTATTATTGCAACCATAGGTGTGGTACTCATCTCTTTCATGTCGTTTTCTCTTATGACAAAGCACTTTAAAGACAATAGTCTCAAAAGCCTTCAGTTTGAGCTCAATGAAGATATCAAAAGTATCAAATCAAGTATTGACAAAATGGTTTATGATGCTAAGAGCATCTCTGAAGATGACGATATCATCGCTTATTATAGAGCCTTTAGAGATAAAAATCATCATGATAGCGTCAGCAAAACCACTTTAAATGATATTGGCAGTATTTTAGGCGAGAAGTTCAAATCGCTACTTTTTCACAACAAAGCATACTTCAATGTTCGTCTGATTTTAAACAACGGACATGAGGCTGTTGTAGCCTACAAAGATGAAATGGGCGTACACCTACGCCAGCAAAATGAGTTACAAGATAAATCAAAAAAAGATTACTTTTTAGAGGCATCCAAACTTCCCGATGGTGCTGTTTACATTTCAGACATAAATCTCAACAGAGAGTTTGGAAAGATAAGCCATCCTCTAACGCCCACCATAAGAGTGGCCATTCCAATTTACTTTGGTCAAAAGTTATTTGCTCTTTTAATTGTCAATGCAAATATCAATACTCTTTTTAGAGTTCTGCAACAGTATGAGCTCAAGAGCTCCACAAAAGACATCTATCTTGCCGATAAAAACGGCTACTACATCTACAACAAAGATCCCTTAAAAATATTTGGCTATGAATTTGGAAACAGCCATTACACCTTATTTAATGATTTTGATACCAGTAAAACTGCCTACTATACCGATAATTATATTTTTACCTACTCAAAACTCCCCTATACAAAAGAGAAATTTATCTATGTAGCATTAAGAAATAAAAGTACTTTTTCCAAAGAACAATATCAGGAATTTTTACAATCATTGGCACTTTACACACTTATTATTGCTCTTTTAATTGCCTTAACCACTTTAATACTCGTTCGCCACCTCATCACACCTATCGTAAAAATTACGCAACAGGCAAAAGAGATAGCAAATGGAGCGATTAACAAAAGCATCGAGTTTAAGGAACTCCATAGTAAAGATGAGATTCAAGACCTTTCACACTCTCTTAAAGTCATGCTTGAGAGACTCCAAGAGTCAAAAAAAGAGATGGAACTGCAAGTACAGACAAGAACACAAGAGCTCAAAGAGCTCAATGAAAATCTTGAAGAGATTGTAAAGAGAAAAACAGATGAGAACATCAAACAGCTTGAAATACTTCAACAGCAGACCAAACTTGCCTCAATGGGTGAGATGATAGGAGCCATTGCCCATCAATGGAGACAACCGCTTAATGAACTCGGCATCGCCATTCAAAACCTCAAGTATGATTATGAAGATGGGCTCATCACAAAAGAGTATCTCGATGAGTTCATTGCTTCAACAAAAAAGGTCATAAAGTTCATGTCAGACACCATTGACAACTTTAGAAACTTCTACAGAATAGACAAAACAAAAGAAAATTTCTATGTAAAAAGTGCCATTGAGAGGACACTCTCCATACAAAAAGCACAACTGCTCAACAACCATATTGAGGTAGAGCTTATCGGTGAAGATTTTGAAGTTAACGGGTATATCAATGAGTTCCAGCAGGTTATTTTAAATCTTATCAACAATGCCAAAGATGTTTTACTCGAAAAAAAGGTGAAAAATGCCAAAATTACTATAGAGTTAAAGAATAAAACTGTCTTTGTAAGAGACAACGGCGGTGGCATACCCGAAGATATCATCACACGAGTTTTTGAACCTTACTTTACAACAAAAGAGCAAGGAAAAGGAACAGGTATGGGGCTTTATATCTCAAAGATGATTATTGAAGAGAACATAAACGCAAAACTTGATGTGACAAACACTCAAGATGGCGCAGAATTTAGGATAGATTTTAATGACTAAACATAACATTTCCATACTCTATGTTGAAGATGAAGAGAATGTAAGAGCAATGCTCTCTCGTTTTTTACAACGATTTTGTACACAACTCTATGTAGCCAAAGATGGGCAAGAGGGACTTGAACTCTATAAAGAGCATAGACCGAACATAGTTGTTTCCGACATTAAAATGCCAAAAATGAATGGGCTTGAGATGGTCAAAGAGATAAAAAATATCAACCATGAACAACTTGTCTTACTCCTGACCGCCCACAGTGACAGTGAGTATCTCGTTGAAGCCATAAACCTTAATGTAGATGGCTATGTTTTAAAGCCCATTGACCTTGACCTTGTACGTGAAAAGATAGAACAACTCACGCATATCATAGAAAACAAAAGAGCGATGCAGGCACTCCAAGAGAGTGAGGAAAAGTTTCGTACACTCACGCAAATCAGTCTTACGGGTATCTTTATCTATCAAGAGAAGTTCATCTATGTCAATCCCGCTTTTTGTGAAATCACAGGCTATACAGAAAAAGAACTGCTTACTATGTCTCCATGGGAAGTAGTGACACCTAAGTACCAAGAGAAGATCAAAGAGGTGGCAAGACAAAGGATCAGTGGAGAACTCCGTCAATCTACACAGATGCAAGTCGATGTACAAAGAAAAGACGGACTCATTCGCAATACAAAAGTATCAGTAGCTACAATGCCTTATCAAGGGCGTTTTGCGGGTACTGGAAATATAGTTGACATTACTGATGTCATAGAGACGAAATCCCGCCTTCAACTGCTTTCTCAGGCCGTCGAACAGATGGATGAGATGGTTCGTATTACAGATATTGAGGGAAATATCATCTATGTGAATCCGGCAACAACAAAGACAACACAATACAGTGAGGAAGAAATACTTGGCAATACAAGCAGACTTTTCCAATCAGGAAAACATTCAAAAGAGTTTTATGCAAAGCTTTGGGATACCATTTTAAGTGGTCATACCTATAAAAATATTCTTATCAATAAGAAAAAAGACGGGGCACTTTTTTATGATGAGAAGATCATTTCACCGCTTAAAAACGAAAAAGGAGACATCCGTTACTTTGTTTCTACAAGCCGTGATATTAGTGACAGAATTACACTCGAAAATGAGCTCAAACACCTTGCTACAAAAGATGCACTCACAGGGATCTACAACCGTTACAAAATAAACGCAAAAATTGAAGAGGAGATAAAACGAGCTGATAGATATGAAGAATCCTTTGGGCTTGTCATGTTTGATA
>JALUZQ010000197.1 GCA_027011725.1 Sulfurimonas sp.
ACTCAAATCTACCTACTTTAACAAAACAAAAGTACAAAAAGAGATCAACAAACTCCTCAGACGTTCCGTTTTGCGTTCGGCAAATATTGAAAAAAAGGTAACACACTCCTCTCTTTTACTGACTTCGGAGAATATGAACATCCGTTCATTGAACTTTTTACTTGGCAAAATACTCAATGGTACTTATGTCGTTTCTGAATTGAAAATAAAGCGCCTGAGTGACAAAACTGCAGCGATGCGATTGGAGATAAAATGGTAAAGATTGGAAAGTTTTTTGCATATCTGCTCTTTTTCATTGTTGCTTTGATGTACTTTATGCCAAAAGAGAGCATCTACTATTTTGCAGAAAAAGAGCTAAAAAAGCAGGGTGTTGTCATATCGCATGAAGCAGTTAAAGACAGCGGTTTCTCATTAGAGTTACGCCATCTTGATATTTATGTGCAGTCCATTGAGAGTGCTTCAGTCAAAGAGCTTGATATTTCGCTTTTTGGTCTCTATAATGTGGCAACTGCAAAAGAGGTAGAGCTCTCCAGCGCACTCTCTTCAATGTTGCCGACAAAGATTAAAAAAGTAACTGTGCGTTACTCAGTGTTACATCCACTTGAAGTAGAGTTAAACGCAGTCGGTGCTTTTGGTCTCTTAAACGCAACTGCAAATCTCAAAGAGAGAAAAGTTCGAGCTGTGTTGCAGCCTTCAACTATTATGAAACGCAACTATCGCCAAGCACTACGAAATTTTACAAAACAAGCCAATGGGGAGTATGAATATGTCCAAAGTTTCTAACTCTTATCTTGGTGTAGTTGTAAAACTACTTATTTTGCTGGCACTTGCGAAGGCTATCTCTCTGGCTTTGTGGTGGTTTTTGCCTGATGAGGGAATAGAGGTCAAAGAGAATCTTAACTTTAATCCTCCTTATCATAGAATAGACTTTAAAAATATGCTCTCAAGCAGTGCGACTACTCAAACAACAGTAAATGAGAGTCAAAAGGTGCAGAGTGTAGGCATCACAAGTATGGTACTCAAAGGGCTCTATGGGACAAAAGAGAAAGGCTTTATCATCGTTGCACTCAAAGCATCACCGAACAAGACATCTATTATTGCTGTTGGCGAAGAGTATACCGGTTATAAGCTCAAGTCCATCCTAAAAGATGGTGCACTCTTTACAAAAGGCTCTAAAGAGTTTGTACTGAAAATAGCAACACCAAAGAGAAGAGCGAATGTGCGCTCAAGTGTTATGCCTGTCTCACAAGGTGAGAGTGCTGTACATAGTGTCTCTCGCAGAGATATCAAATACTATGAAAGAAATCCTGATCAAATCTGGAAAGATATCGCTATTATGGAGATAAAAAACGGCAATAGGATCAACGGGTTTCGCGTGACGCGTGTGCGCAAAGGCTCTAAAATGGCAAAGCTTGGACTTAAACGCGGAGATGTTATAATAAGAGCAAATAATGTAGAACTCAACTCCTATAAAAGTGCTTTTGACCTTTACAAAAAAATAAATACAATAGATACACTGCAACTGGTTGTACGAAGAAACAATGAAGAGAAGGAATTGGTATATGAAATTCATTAGAACACTATTTTTATTAACGGCTTTGAGTATGAGCCTGATGGCAAGAGAGCAGGTAAATGTAAACTTTTCAAATCTTGGAGTGAATGATTTTATTAAGCTGATATCTAAGATTACAAATAAAAATATTTTGATAAACAATAAAATCAATGGAACAGTAGATTTTGTCAGTACAAACCCGATCTATGATGATGAACTCATGGGTATACTTGTGGCCGTGCTAGAGTCAAAAGGGTATACGCTTGTGCAAAATGGTTCCATTTATGAAGTGGTGCGCTCAACTGAAGCGGCAAAGCATAATGTCAAAGTCCTTCCGAGTTCGAAAAAACCTTCCGGTGCATTAATGGTCACACAAGCAGTAAAGGTACATAATGAAAATGTCGA
>JALUZQ010000198.1 GCA_027011725.1 Sulfurimonas sp.
TCAGTTCTTCCTCGCTTGTCTCCTTTTTAACGACAACATTTAAGTCCATCATAGAGACATCAGGAGTAGGAACACGTACACTTTGCCCATGCAGTTTTCCCTCAAGTTGCGGCATAACACGGTTAATGGCTTTTGCTGCACCTGTTGTTGTGGGTATCATATTGACTGCTGCTGCGCGTGAGCGACGTTTGTCACGGTTATGTTTCACATCGAGCAGATTTTGGTCGTTCGTGTAGGAGTGAATGGTCGTCATCAAACCCTTTTCTATGCCAAAGGCATCATCAAGAATTTTTGCTACCGGTGCAAGGCAATTAGTCGTGCATGAAGCATTGGAGATAATGCTCTGTCCTGCATATTCGCGTTCATTCACACCCATAACAAAAGTAGGTGTCACCTCATCTTGTGTCGGTGCGGAGAGAATGACTTTTTTAATGCCCTTGTCGATGTGATGGCGTACAACTTCTGAAGTTAAGAAGAGTCCTGTACACTCTAAAACCAAATCAGTTCCATAGTTTTCAAAATGAAGCTTTTGAGGCTCAGCTTGAGAGAGAATTGTAATACGATGTCCGTCAATTTCTATATGATTTTCATCAATTTTTTCTACACGAACATCAAATGTTCCGTGTACGGAATCGTTTTGCAGAAGATAGACCATCATATCAATATCTGCGAGGTCATTAATGGCAACGATCTCAACATCGTCTCGTTTAGAAGCGATACGTGTCACACATCGTCCTATCCTGCCAAAGCCATTAATAGCTATTTTTAATGCCATTATCCATCCTCTGAATTTTAATTCGATTATTTTACCTAAAATTAGTTATAATTCGCATTAAATGGAAACAGTAGCACTCTATGGAGGTTCGTTTGATCCTCCTCACATTGGACATGAAGCAGTTGTAAAAAGCTTGAAAAAGCTTGACTTTATTGATGAAATCATCATTATGCCAACATACTTAAATCCATTTAAAAGAAGCTTCTTTGCCCCGCCTGAGCTGCGTTTAAAGTGGTTGAAAAATATTTTTTCTTCCTATGAAAATGTTACTATAAGCTCCTATGAGGTTGATAAGCAAAGAGAAGTGCCTACTGTTGAAACGATTAAATATCTTAAAAAAAGATATGCAAACATCTATCTTGTGATAGGCGCTGACAACTTACAATCGTTGCATAAATGGCAGGATTATGAAGAGTTGAAGCGGTTGGTACATTTTATAATCGCCAAAAGAGACAATATTCGTGTTTCTGATGACTTTATAAAACTCAATGTCAATGAGACCATCTCCTCTTCAGAGTTGCGAGCAACTATAGATACAACAAAACTACCAGAGGCAGTTGCACAAGAGATTGCCCAATATTATAAGGAACACAATGCAAAATAGAATACAAAAAATAACAGATTCACTTGATAAGAACAAAGCAGAAGCTATAGAGGTCTTTGACCTCAATGGTAAAAACTACATTGTAGATTATGCCATCATCGCTTCATCACTTGGACAAAAACATACTTTGGCACTGCTTGATCATCTCAAAGATGAGCTCAAGCCAGAAGAGACTTTTAACAATGTCGATGAAAGCGGTGACTGGGTTGTGGTTGATTTGGGTGATATTCTCATCCATATTATGACACCTGAATACAGAGTCAAATACGATATGGAAACATTTTTAAGCGAACTAGGGAGTCACTAACTCCTCGCTTATCTTCTCTAAAATATCTTTATAATTATAGATAGCTTCTACATACTTCACCGGTTCTTCCCCTCTTGCATATCCGTACTTTAAGTTTCTATAGTATTTTTTATGTGAAAGCAGAGGAAGCACAATTTTTAGATCACTCCAGACATTTTGATTCAGCCCCAGTTTCTTTGCCAGTCTTCTTGCATCTTTAATATGTCCAAAGCCTATGTTGTATGCAGCCAATGCAAATTTGAGTCGGTTCTCGCCCTGCACTTCATCAGG
>JALUZQ010000199.1 GCA_027011725.1 Sulfurimonas sp.
GTGTTTACCATATCGTCAAATACTGCTTCACTCTCCTCTGGTTTTGTGATGCATACAAGCTCTACTTTATGAAACTGATGCTGACGGATGATACCGCGTGTATCACGTCCAGCTGCACCTGCCTCTTTTCTGTAACAAGAGGTATATCCTGTCATCTTCACTGGCAGTTTATCTGCTGGAAGTATCTCATCTTGAAAGAGGTTTGTCAGGGGTACTTCTGCAGTTGGAATTAAAAAGAGGTCTTGTCCTTCTATTTTGTAGAGATCCTCTTCAAACTTTGGAAGCTGTCCTGTCCCTTCGAGTGCTTTTCTGTTGACAAGATGTGGCACACTCACTTCAGTGTAGCCTTTTTTTGCATTATAGTTGAGCATGAAGTTAATGAGCGCGCGTTCGAGTTTTGCTCCCATATCATAAGCAACACTAAAGCGGCTTCCTGCAAGTTTGACACCACGTTCGAAGTCTATCCAGCCGTTTTGCTCTGCAAGTTCCCAGTGCTCTTTTGGTGTGAAGTTGAATTCACGCGGAGTCAGTACACGTTTTAGCTCTACATTATCCTCTTCATCTTCACCGTCTGGAACATCATCATCAGGAATGTTTGGAATGGCCATTGCAAGTTTTTCAAGCTCCTCTTGACGGAGTCTTTGCACTTCTAGGGCATCAGCAATGCGGATTTTATTTTCATCTACTTTTGCTTTGAGCTCAGAGATATCTTTACCTTCACGCTTGTAGATGCCGAACTCTTTACTCATTGCATTTTGTGCTGCTTGAAGTGCTTCAAAATTTGCTTTTGCCTCTTTTAGCTCTTCAAATTTTACTTTCACTTTTTCAAGCAGCTTCTCATCTACGCCTTTGCGCATCAGTTTTTTGCTTATGTTGTCAAAATCTTTTTGCAGTTGTTTTAAATCGATCATGGGATTCCTAATAAATGTTACTTAAATAATTGTCGTGATTATAGCAAATTATTGATTTGGTTTGATGTTTTTATAGCCATTGTCACTAAATATCTTTTGTCCTGCATCCGTGTTTATGAAGTTGAGAAATTTTTGCGCATTTGGATTTTGAAGACCCTCTTGCGAGACAACATAGGCCTGCATGATGGGTGCATAGAGTTTTGGATCTATTTCTATCCAGTCTATACCCTCTTTTTTTCTGTCATCTGGCAACATATACAGAGCAGATTTTGACAAAAAACCTGCATCTCCCTGCCATATAACATTATCTATGGCCGTTGCAACATCGGAGGAGTATCGAATCTTATCGAGGGTCGTTTTACAGCATTTGGAGTTGTTGAGTGTTTGCATCGCAGCGACTCCGTAAGGAGCGGTCGCTTTATTGGCAATGGTGATGTATTTTATTTTTTTACTTGCAAGAACATTGAGCCCCTCTTTATGCAGAGGGAGATTTGGCGGTACAAAGAGTATGAGAAGCCCTTGTGCATAATCTTTTGCTTTCGTTGCACTTTTATGCTCTTTATAAACCTTTTGTGCATAAGCACGGTTGGCAGAGAAAAAGATGTCATAGCTCTTTCCTGCAAGTATGCTTTTTGCAAGATCTCCTGATGAACCATACTCAATATGCACAGAAGCGTTTGGGTACTTGTCGTAAAAGGCTTTGAGCATTTGCGGAAAAACAAACTTGAGATTTCCAGAAGCTAAAATAAAGGCTGGACGGATGTAATCCTGTTGTGCATGAAGAGAGCTAAGACTGAGTAGTAGAAGTAAAATAAAACTGTAGAGCCGTTGCATATTATTTTCTCTTAAATTAATTTATTTAACTACTTTAGCATATTTATAATAAAAATTGCTATAATGTGCTAGCAAAGAAGAAGAGAGTCTTATGAGTTACAGAGTAGAGTTTATTAACCGTGTTGTTCTTATTATCATTGCTGTCTGGAGTATCATCATTCTTGGGGCGGGGGTGTTGAATGTTAAAAATCATTATGATTATGCAGA
>JALUZQ010000200.1 GCA_027011725.1 Sulfurimonas sp.
TTTAAGCAGTGTCTATGTACGTAACTCTTTAGACTTTGCCATCGATCCTTCTGTACTTGTGACATCAGATATGCACTCATTTGTAAACGCAGCTGATATCATCATAGACTTTTCACTTCCAGAAGCGTGTGAAACGCTTTTAGAAGAGGCTATTAAAAATCCAAAACCACTGGTCATTGGAACAACAGGACTTAATAACCATCAGCTTAATCTCTTAAAACAGGCAAGTGAACTAATGCCTGTGCTTTATGCGACAAATATGTCTCTTGGTGTAGCACTGCTCAATAAACTGGTCTATCAAGCCTCTGCAGCTTTGGAAGATTTTGATATTGAAATCGTTGAAATGCACCACCGTCATAAAAAAGATGCTCCTAGCGGTACAGCACTCACACTCAGTGAATCAGCTGCAGCAGGACGTGGACTGGATATAAACAAAGTCCGTGTAAGTGGCAGAGACGGCAACATCGGAGAGAGAAGTAAAGATGAAATAGCCGTAATGGCACTTCGCGGTGGAGACATTGTAGGGCGTCATACTGTCGGTTTTTACAATGATGGTGAGTTCCTTGAGCTCAACCATACAGCAACATCAAGAAATACATTCTCAAAAGGTGCACTCAGAGCTGCAAAATGGCTCTCAGAGCAAGACCAAGGTCTCTACTCTATTGCAGACTGTTTAGAGCTTTAGTACTCATTGAGAGGATTGACCTTCAGTAGCAGGTCATCCATCTCTTTAAAGTCTATTGAAATGAGGTAGCTCTGCTTTTTCTTTGTTGTTTTATATACCCTAAAACTCTTCACATCACCCAACTCATCCACATCAAACGCAGCATCACTCGGCATCTCATAACTCTCTAACTTTTTTAAAGACTCGAGTCTGTAGAGTTTTTTATCTTTTACAATATACGTTATGTAGGGATTGATTCGTCTATGTAAAGAGTGAGAGCTTTGAAAAAAAACAAAGTCCTCTTGCTTGTCTCTGTTGTCAATACTAATGATAGTTCTGGGATTAAAAAGGGCAAGGGTAAAATCAAGAAAAATAACTTTTTTTATTTTCTGTACTCTTTGTATTTTTTGCACTTCACCTTTGAGGTTCTCATTTGAGAGATTTAAACTAGCATAGGTGTTGTAGAGATAGAGCATCATAATCGAGAAGATGGAAATCGCTATCAGCATCTCTATAAGAGTAAACGCAGCCCTGTACTTTCTCATCGCAGTTGCAGCCTCATGAGTGCTACTGAGTTCTTATTCATACGAAAGATACTCTCGCCTATTTCCAAAGACATCTGTGGAGCACTCTCATTTGACTCTTCACTCAGGTCAATATTTTTAAGTACCTTATAGTCTAGTTCTACTTTTTGCTGTTTCAGTCTGCGGCGCAGATCATTTTCCATATCAAACTCATTTAAAAGGTCATAAAGGGTAACCCTCTTCTCTTCATATCCATACTCTTTATTTGCTATTAAAAAGGAGCTGTACTGGCTAATTTTGGCATGCTTTTTATAGGAATCAAAAAGAAAACTGTTGTTCGAGTACATCTGTACCATCGCTAAAATCACCACAGAGATAATCATAACAGCTACCATAACCTCTATGAGGGTAAACGCAGCTCTATACTCTCTCTTAGTCATCACCTAAACCGATACGTATCGCCTCATCTAAAGAGGTTTCTCCGCTAAGTAGCATCTCTCGAAGCTGCATAGAGAGGGTTTTGAGTCCATCCTCTTTGAGCGCTTCACGAATTGTATGTTCATCTGTCGTTGACTTGAGAATGGTTTTTATTTTATCATTCATCACAACAAGCTCGCCGATGGAACGTCTGCCGCTAAAGCCTGTGTAGTTACAAGCACTGCACCCTTTTGCTTTGTATATCACTGCGTTTGGATCAATATTATAATCTTTGGCAAACTCTTCTGCCAAGGTATCTTCCTCTTTACACTCCTCACACAACACA
>JALUZQ010000201.1 GCA_027011725.1 Sulfurimonas sp.
ATGCCGATGATCATATTGATAAAGGCTTTGTTCTCCTGCATGGTATCTATGAAGGATTTATCGATTTTGAGCGTGTCAAAAGGAATGTCTCTAAGGTAAGAGAGTGAAGAGTACCCTGTTCCAAAATCATCTAAAGAGAGGGTAATCCCAAGACTTTTCATCTCATTGAGGAGTTTTATTTTCTCATCGAAATCTTTTATAAGTACCGATTCTGTAAGTTCTATGTCAAGTTTCGCACTCTCAATGCAGCTTAGATTTTCCTCAAGCATTGTCAAAAAGTTTTTATCTTCGAGCTGCAGACCTGAGACATTGATGGAGAGTTTGACATCTTTAAGCGGTGTTGATTGCCATTTCTCTATTTGCTGGCACGCCTCTTTTACTATCCACTCCCCAATGGCGATTATCATGCCATTCTCTTCGGCTACAGGTATGAATCTATCTGGAGAGATTATGCCTTCTTGTGGATCAATGAGACGAATAAGTGCTTCACAGCCTGTTATTGTGTTTGTATTGATATCAACTTTTGGCTGGTAGAAGAGCTCAAAGTGGTGCTTCTCTAAGGCATTGGAGAGTAGCGCCTGCATTTTTATTTTCTCTTGTACGTTTTTGTTAAGTTGGTCTGTGAAGAACTGGTAGTTGTTCTTTCCAAGGGCTTTTGCTTTATACATTGCAATATCAGCATGTTTAAGGAGCGTATTGAAATCTTTTCCATCTTTTGGATAAACGGCTACACCCATACTGACAGTAATATTGTAGCGTTCATTGTTGATATGAATCGGAGCAGCAATATGTGACTGAATACGTTTGACGACCTCAAGGATATTATGCTCATCTTCGATTTCAGGAAGGACGATGAGAAATTCATCACCGCCGATTCTGGCAGGAATATCATTTTCTCTAATAGCACTGCGCAGATAGTTCGCAATGCGTTTAAGGACGATATCTCCAAAGTGGTGACCGATGGAGTCGTTGATATTTTTGAAGTTGTCCAAGTCAAGAAAGATAATGGCAAATTTTTTGTTCGTTCTGTTTGAAGATGCGATGATGCGATTGACCTGAGAATAGAGATCGTTTCTATTGTAGAGTTGTGTGAGTGGATCTTTTGTGGAGAGATTATAGAGATTCTCCTGTTCGTTTTTAAGACGCTTGAATGTCAGCTCTAAAGAGTAGCGAATAGATTCAAACTCTTTGATAAGAAGTCTTTTTGGTGAATACTCACTGTAGTATGCGTACCTTCTGAGTGCTTCTAAAGGCATGATTACATAATGTGTGAGGAGAAAATAGACGACTATAAAAAAGCCAAAGGTAAACAAAAGCGCTACAAAAAGTATCTGTTTTGCCTCTTCTGTAAGGATCTTATGAATGTAGTGTTGGTCAACACCTATGATAACTCTATACTTGTGTGCATGCAGACCACTAAAATACTCTATGCTAAACTCATAACAAGGTGTTTTCTCAAGGTCACTTTTGCTGATTTTAGTGATAGGCGTACAGTTTTGGTTGTGATGAGACTCTCCTTTGGCATAGTCAAAGGAGGAGTAGACAGTTTGATTGTGCTCATTGATGATCTCTATGGAGGCGATCGTTTTGTTACTCACAATACGACTGTCAAGCTGAGATGTAATATTGCCAATATGCTCTGGGTTAAAATTTTTACGTAAAAAACTGTTGAGGTTCAAAGCGGCAGTTTGTAGGTTGGTTTGCAGTAGTGATTCTGTAATGCGTTTCTCTTTTAAATAAAAGTCATAAAAAAGCAAAAATACACTTACGACCATAAAAATCAAGACGATAAATGAGAACTGTTTAATGGATATATTTTTCATCTATTTAAGTATGGTTTCCTTCGTGTAGTGATATTTATCGATATACTCTAGAAGCTGATCAGATGGTTTGTTGATCCATTTTATATTCTTGAGTGAAGCAAGAAACTCTTTATAGCTCATATTCGATA
>JALUZQ010000202.1 GCA_027011725.1 Sulfurimonas sp.
ACCCTCAAAATCGACAAGGTTCATAAAGTGAGCGATACGCCTGCGCATCTCATCTTCAGAGCTGCCTCCAAGAGGTATACCCACAACAACAGCATCTGCTTCCCACTCTTTTATGGCCTGTTTTACTTCCCTTGCTGCTTGATTACGGTTTTTTCGTATGACTGCGTTTAGGGGAGTGACGATCTCTTTATGTGCGGAGTATGCAAGTCCTATGCGTTTGAGTCCCAAGTCAATAGCAATATACTTCACTGCTATTTTCCCAGACAAAAAGAGCCAAACATCTTGTCAAGCATCTCATCATTTTCAAAAGGACGAGTAATACTTGCCATCTCTTTTACCGCTTCATTAAGGTGAAAAGAGAATATTTCAAGCTCTTGAAATTTCAGAGGTTCATACGCTTCTTGGATGTTCTTCATAGTCGCCTCTACCGCAGAAATTTGTCTCTCAGATATCAGCATAATCTCATCGCTCACATTAGTTGCGTCCATTATCTCTTCAAGCTTTTTTACAAGGGCTGTGACATCATCTTTTGAATTAAGTTCAAGATCGAACTCTAAACCTTCATAGTCAAATTTTTGAGGCAGGTCTCTTTTATTTTTAATGATTATAAGCTCTTTTTGCTGGGTATTTTTCTCTAACAGGGAAATGATCTCTCTATCTTCATCATCGGCTTCACGGGAACCATCAAAGAGTGCTACGACTATATCACTCTCTTTGATAGCTTCAAGCGAACGCTCGATACCTATGCGTTCTATCTCATCACTTGCCTCGCGGATACCGGCAGTGTCCACGATTTTAATAAGATGCGTTCCTATTTTCACCTGCTCTTCTATAGTGTCACGCGTCGTTCCTGCTATGTCACTGACGATTGCACGATTGTAGTTGAGCAGTGCATTTAAGAGAGAACTTTTCCCGACATTTGGTTTGCCTATGATTGCCACGCGAAAGCCCTGCATCAAACCTTGTCGTGATTTTGAGGCAATGAGCGTTTTTTCAAGGAGTTTGTAAAGTTCATCAAGTTTTGCCTGTATCTGTTCTACCAAATCCTCTGGCAAATCCTCTTCAGCATAGTCAATGGTTACCTCACTGTATGCTAAAATATGTATGATCTCATCACGTACCTGCTCTATGAACTCTTTAAGAGAACCTTTCATCTGTGTTGCAAGTATCTTTGCCGCATCTTCACTCTTTGCTTCAATAAGCTGTGCAATAGCCTCAGCTTCACTTAGATCTATGCGTCCATTAAAAAAAGCACGTTTAGAGAACTCCCCTGCGTTTGCAAGACGCGCACCTGCTGCAAGTGTGGCTTTGAGCACACTTTGAGCAACAATGTAACCGCCGTGACACTGTATTTCTACAATATCTTCAGCAGTAAATGAGTGTGGCCCTTTAAAGTAGATGACAATCGCCTCATCAATCAAAGTGCCTTTGTCATCATAAATATTTGAGAGCGTAGCATGTCTTGGAGTGAAAGTTTCACGTTGTGTAAGAGTTTTTGCAATAGAGAGTGCATCATCGCCGCTAAGGCGAATGATGGAGATGGAGCCAATGCCATTGGCAGTTGCAATGGCAGTGATTGTGTCAGTCATTGTTAAGCGTTATGGTAATCGTTTACGATTATGTATTTTAAGCCGTCTTTCGTTGAACGGATGACCACATACTTCTCAGGGTAACGCTCACGAAGCTCTTTAAGTGCAATCTGCACAAGTACGCCATCAAGTATTTTCGTTTGTGCACGACCGTCTCTGTCAATGCTTTCATAGACACCTTCAAGGTAACGAGCAACAGACTCTTCTTGATTTTTTAAGAACTCTGCTATCTCTAAACGCAGCTGTACATCATACTTTGAGTTAATCCAGTTAAAGAGCATATAAGAGAGTGCCTTGTAACGGTATCCCTCTTTTCCTATCAGCAGTGCAGCATCTTCGCCTTGAAACTCTACTAAA
>JALUZQ010000203.1 GCA_027011725.1 Sulfurimonas sp.
AAACATATAAGTACAGATTTAAAAAGCCTATGCCTAAACGCAGTGAAGTCAAAGAGCAGACAATTCCAAACGCAGTACCTGTTACAGAAGAGGCTTCAGAGCTCTCACAAGAGCAAAATGTGACACTAAACAATGCGACACTAAACGCAGTCGAGGAGCCTGTAGAGCCGGCTTTTATGGACTATATGTCATACAGAGGGGATTTGAACTGGATCACGCAGTCTTACTTAATAGCACCAAAAGATAAAAATCCTGAAAATATCACCATAAACGCAGACTTGGAAGCGACCTATAAAAAAGAGAACCTGCAACTTCATACAAAAATCAAACTCCAACAAGATCTCAACGACATCGAGAGCGGTGCAAAAGATACACATAGAAGTTATGCACGTATCGATGAGCTCTATGGACAGTATGAGTTTGATGATTCTCAAGTGCTTGTGGGAAAAAATATTCGTTTTTGGGGTGCTTTAGAGGTACGTAACATTGCAGATGTGTTCAACCCTTATGATCTTCGAGCTGACCCATTTTACAAAACAAAACTTGGTGTCATCAATGCAGAGTACACGCGTTATACGGAGACGGGAGAACTCTCTTTTATAGTGCAACTTTACGAGCAACCGCGTGATATGTCGGCATATCCTTATGTTTACTACTACTTTCCACAAGGTATTGAGTACTCTAAAGATCTCAAGACACAACATGGCCGCTACCGTCCGAATATCTACGTAAAGTATTCTGATTCGTACGAGGGTGATGACTACTCCGTTGATTATAATCTTATCTTTCAAAACGGGTATGATTCACAACGCTACTACACTACGCATCTTACAGCGAACAATAATGTAGAAACAAATGAGCATGCCTACCTTGTCAATAAGTTTTTAAGCTATGCAACTCTGGTCTCAGGAGCGACACTCTACAAACTCGAAGCGATTTTCACGGATGTTTTAAATAACGATGAAATCTCAGACTATACACATCTTGGTTTGGGAGTTGAGCATACCATTGCTCAGGTGTATGATGAAGCCGATTTAGGACTCCTTGCAGAGTACTACAGCTACAATACCTTTGATGGTGCCAAACGCAACGACCTGCAACTTTTTGAAATCTTTCAAAATGACCTCTTTTTAGGACTGCGTTACAGTCTGAACAAAGGTGATGACTCAAGCATCGTCGGTGGAGGTATCTTTGACCTTGATTATGATGAAGATGTTTACTACATCGAGTATAACACCCGCATAGCCGATACGTACAAAATAAACTTTGACTACCGTTATATCGAGCCGTCAAAAAACCACCCGACCGTGTTTAATCTGATGGGAAGACACCAGAGAATCAGCCTTAAAGTCGGCTACTATTTTTAGAGGATATAAATGAGAAAATTTGTCGATTTAATTATTAAACTGAGATGGTATATTGTAATTTTAGTACCACTTATTACTATCGCTTTAGGCTATCAACTCAAACATGCCCAGTTTGACGGCTCGTACAGAATTTGGTTTGAAGAGGGCTCACAAACTCTTAAAAAGTACGATGCTTTTAAAAATACCTTTGGAAACGATGACTCTATTATCATTGTATTTCATGATGACAATGGTGTCTTTAACAAAAAAGCGCTGCATGTTATCGACCGACTCACAAATAAACTGTGGCAAACGCAGTACATCGCACGCGCAGACTCACTGACAAACTACCAGTATGTGCATAAAAGCAAAGAGGATGAAGATGAGATTTTAATTGAGAACTTCATCAAAGATATAGATTCGCTTACTCCAAAAGAGCTGCAAGAAAAAGAGACAATTGCCCTGCATGAAGATCTGCTTGTCAATCACATCATCAGCAGAGATGGCAAAACCACGATGATAGTAGGACGGCTCAATCCTAAAGCGGGTGTCACCCTCGGTGCATCCAAGCACATTATGAAAGACATTAACAAGTACAT
>JALUZQ010000204.1 GCA_027011725.1 Sulfurimonas sp.
GAAGTTGCAAAAGGAAAAAAAGGAGTTCAAGTCGACCTCTCCTTTGATAATGACAAGTTTCTCTTTTTCTTAACAAGATAAAAGCATCCTCTGTGTATAATTCGAAAATAATTTATGCACAAGGAAAAAGAGATGAAGGTAGCGCCTAGTATTCTTTCAGCTGATTTTGGGAATCTTCAACGTGATGTTGAGGAGATATGTAATGCGGGATGTGATTTGGTTCATGTCGATGTAATGGATGGACATTTCGTACCAAATATGACCATTGGCCCTGTTGTCGTCTCTTCAGTAGCAAAAGTAGCTACAAAGCCTTTAGATGTGCATTTAATGGTGGAGGACAACAACTTTTTTGTTGATTTGTTCGCACCACTGAAACCTGAATATATCTCCTTTCATATTGAGTCAGAAAACCATCCTCACCGCCTTATTCAAAAAATACGCTCTTATGGTATCAAACCTTCTATTGTACTCAATCCGAACTCTCGCCCAGAAGAGTTAGAATACCTTATAGAATTTTTAGATATGGTACTGCTTATGAGTGTCAATCCAGGCTTTGGGGGACAAAGCTTCATCGATACTGTCATTCCAAAAGCGAAAAAGCTCAAAGCGATGATAGAAAAAATCAATCCTGATTGTCTCATCCAAGTTGATGGCGGTGTTAGTGACAAGAACATTCAACTGCTTAAAGATGCAGGGGTTGATGTTGTCGTTGCCGGCAGCTATGTCTTTAAACACGAAAATAGAAAAGCAGCCATAGAGAGTTTACAGATCTAATGCGTTGTAAAATCTGTGGAATAACCTCCTATGAAGATGCAATGGACGCAATAGATGCAGGCGCAGATGCACTTGGCTTTGTCTTTTATGAAAAATCTCCACGATACCTCACTCCAGAGCAGGCAAAAGCAATCATAGAAAAGCTGCCGCCTTTTGTAGAAAAAGTCGCTCTCTTTGTTAATGTTGATGCTGCATTTGTCAATAAAACCTGTGCCTTTACAAAAGCAACACTAGCACAGATTCACTTTGATGCCGATCAGAGTTTTTATGATGCCCTCACTGTTCCCTACCTAAAAGTCATACGTGCTAAAAGTGCAGAAGATATTTTAAAAGAGAGTGAGATATACCGCCTGGTTGATGCATACTGTGAAGCATATGGCGGTGCAGGCAAACGTCTGAACATTGAGTGGTTTGAGGGTATAGACTGCTCAAAGATCATCCTTGCAGGCGGGCTTACACCACAAAACATTTTAGAACTCAAAACATATGGTTTTTATGCTTTTGATGTCAGTAGTGGTGTTGAAAAAGAAGCAGGAAAAAAAGACACGAAAAAAGTAAAAGAGTTTATTCAAAATGCTCGCTAAAGATCTAGGGCTTGATGCCAAAAGTATCTCTCGACTTGGGGGTAAAGGTCTCTCTCTCAAAACCCTTAAAGACCAACTCTCTCAAGAGCTCGATACAACGCTTGAGCTTTGGAGAGCACAAGGGCTCAATGTCGTTAAAAATCAGGGAGCTTACTATTTTGATACTGCGTTTATGCCCATAGAAGAAGCTGAGTTTTGTATAGTAGATATAGAGACAAACGGCTCAAAGATAGAAAAACATCAAATAATAGAACTCGCAGCAATCAAAGTAAAAAATGGTGAAATAATTGACAGATTTGAATCACTTGTCAAAACAGAAGAGATCAACACTCACATAACTGAAATTACAGGCATTACTGCGTTTGACACGAAAGATGCACCGGAACTTCAAGAGACACTGATAAAGTTTAAACTCTTTTTGGGTGATGCTGTCTTCGTTGCACATGATGTAAAGTTTGATTATAGTTTTATATCAAAAAGTTTGCAAAAAATAGGTTTAGAACCGCTTTTAAACAGGAGTCTATGCTCTTTAGCTCTTGCAGAGAGGACTATTGTATCTTATAGATATGCACTCTCTTATCTGAATGAAACTCTTAAGCTCAATCCAAACGCAAGACACCATAGAGCTATGAGTGATGTCCTCACAACCTATGGACTTTTTCTCTTAAGCCTGCAGAATCTGCCTCAAGATATAAAAACAGTAGAAGATTTAATACGATTTTCTAAAACAGCACCAAGGCTGAAGAGGCCAAAGTTTGACCCGCTTTTGGAGGAGGAGAAAAAAGAAGAAGTTTAAGCTTTATCTTCTTCTTTTTTTGTTTCTTCCTTATCTACTTTTGGCTTGAGGAAGTTATCGAGCAAAGAGGTACTCTCAGGTTCATCTGCACTATCTCTAAATGCACCCGGAGCAGTAAGTTTAGCGTACCTAGCATCCATTCGTTCTTGTAAGTCCATCTCTTTAAGTTTTTTCACTTCATCTAAAAAGTACTCTTTAAGAACCTCTGCAGCTTTTTCTCTCTCACGGTGCGCACCAATAAGCGGCTCATCAATAATATCATCAATAAGGTTCAACTCTTTAAGGTCTGCACTTGTAATTTTCAAGGCGTTCGTAGCTGTTTCAACTTTTTTAGGATCATTCCAAAGAATTGCCGCACAACCCTCAGGAGAGATAACACTAAAGATTGAGTAACGCATCATAGCGAACTTATCTGCAACACCAATAGCTAAAGCACCACCAGAACCACCTTCTCCAATCACAATAGATACAGTAGGAATTTTCAGTTCTGCGAATTCAAGTAAGTTACGAGCAATCGCCTCACTCTGATTTCTCTCTTCTGCACCAATACCAGGATATGCACCCGGAGTGTCTATAAGCATCAGAACTGGGATACCAAACTTTTCTGCAAGTTTTGCAGCACGAAGTGCTTTTCTGTACCCTTCAGGATGTGGCATACCAAAGTTTCTTTTGAGCTTATTTTTTGTACCACGTCCCTTTTGTTCACCGATGACCATAACTTTTTCATCACCGATATATCCCATATAACAAAGAATGGCAGGATCATCGCGGAAGTGTCTATCACCATGGATTTCATACTTATCTCGCATTATAAGATTAATATAATCAAGAGCATAAGGACGGTCAAGATGACGAGCCAACTGAAGTTTTTGGAAGTCAGAAAGATTTTTATAAATCTTCTCTACTTCTTTATCTAATTTTTTACGCAGCTCTTCGACAGCGGCATGATCATGACGTACCTGAGCAGAAATTATGTCTTCTTGAATAAATTTAATCTTATATTCAAAGTCTAAGTATGTAGCCAAATTAAATCCTTATTTCACTAGATTTTTTTGAAAATCACAACACCATTCGTTCCACCAAATCCAAATGAATTTGACATAACAAAATTTAAGTCTGCTTTTCGTGCGCCCTCTGTTACATAATCAAGGTCACAGTTTTCATCTGCAGTCTCAAAGTTAATAGTCGGAGGAATAACACCATCTCTCATTGCCATCAAACATGTAACTGCTTCAATACCACCTGCAGCACCGAGGCAGTGACCAATCTGACCTTTAATTGAGCTCATTGGAGGGCAGTTCTCTTTCCCACCTAAAAGCTCTTTAAGAGCAAGTGTCTCATTTTTATCATTAATAGGAGTTGAAGTACCATGCGCATTTACGTAATCAAGTTTCGGCTCACCTGCCATTTTGTATGCTGCTTTCATTGCACGAGCCGGACCATCTAATGATGGTGTAGTAATATGATTTGCATCACCACTCTCTCCAAATCCAACAACCTCACCATAAATATGTGCACCACGAGCAACTGCTGCCTCATACTCTTCAAGAACAAGTGCACCGGCACCCTCACCCATAACAAAACCATCACGGTTTGCATCAAATGGACGAGAAGAGTGTTTCGGATCATCATTTCTTGTTGAGAGAGCTTTCATAGCAGCAAAACCACCAACACCTGCACCTGTAATTGCAGACTCGGCAGTAACAACCAACATTCTCTCAGCACCATTACACATAATAGTTTTCACAGCTTCGTTAACAGCATGTGTACCTGCAGCACAAGCAGTTACACTAGAGAGGTTTGGACCTTTTGTTCCATGCTCTATAGAAACGAATCCACCAAGCATATTTACAAGTGCACCAGGAATAAAAAATGGAGAGATTCTTCTTGGTCCTTTTTCATGTAAAACTATTGAATTCTTCTCAATTGACGGAAGACCACCAATTCCAGATGCAGCACTGATACCAAATCTTTCCATATCAATATCATCACCGAAGTTTGCATCTTCCATTGCTTCTTTTGCAGCTTTAAGACCAAGATGAATAAATCTGTCCGCTTTTTTTACTTCTTTAGGAGGCATTACAGTCGATGGGTCAAAATCTTTTACTTCACCAGCTATTTTAACAGCATATTTTTCCGGATCAAAAAGAGTAATAGTATCAATACCACATGCACCTTCGCACATTGCTTTAAATGAACTCTCTTTATCATTTCCAACAGAATTTATCATCCCTAAACCAGTTACTACGACTCTTCTCATTAATTCTCTCTCCATCATATAATATAAAATAAATACTTTTAAAAGCCAATTTGTGAATTAGCTATCAAAAATATTTCAGACCAAAGAGAAGCTCTCTTTGGCAGTGAACATTAACTACTTATTATTTTCTATATAGTTAACAACGTCTTTTACAGTTTGAATTTTTTCAGCTTCATCATCAGGAATTTCAATATCGAATTTCTCTTCAAGAGCCATTACTAGTTCAACTACATCAAGGCTGTCTGCACCTAAATCTTCTACAAATTTCGCGTCTTCTTTTACTTCGTCTGGGTTAACGCTTAATTGCTCTACTACTACTTCTTTAATATCGTCTAAAAGTGCCATTATAGCTCCTGTTTTTAAGTTTAAAATCTCGTAATTATAGCATAAAAAGCTTAATTTATGCCATATTCATTCCACCATTTACTTTCAAAGTTTCACCAGTAATATAACTTGAATGGTCTGAAAGTAAAAAAGCTACAGCCTCGGCTACCTCGTCTGCATGACCAAAACGCTTCATTGGAATTTTAGAAGTAAACGACTCTTTTACCTCATCGCTAAGCACCTCTGTCATCTCTGTTGCTATAAAGCCCGGTGTCACTGTGTTAAAACGAATACCACTTGTTGCTGCCTCTATTGCAAATGATTTTGTCATTGCGATTACTCCGCCTTTACTTGCAGCATAGTTCGTTTGTCCGCCATTTCCTGTTTCACCTACGATAGAAGCAATATTTACCACAGAGCCAAATTTCTTCTTACGCATCACTTTCATAGACTCACGACACCCAATAAACGCAGATGTAAGATTTGCATTAATTACAGACATAAAATCTTCAAGCTTCATGCGAAGTGCGAGTTTGTCATTTGTAATTCCGGCATTATTTACAAGGTAAGAGAGCTCACCATCACTTGCTACAATAGTTTTAATAGCGTCTACAAACGCAGCCTCATCACTTACATCAAAACCGATAACAGCAGCTGTTCCGCCGTTTGCTTCTATTTCATCTTTTACAGCGTCAGCCTCTGCAGCACCGCTTCTGTAGTTTATCCATACTTTTAGACCAAAACCTGCAAGTGTTTTTGCAATCTGTGCACCAATTCCACGACTTGCACCTGTGACAAGTACATTTTTTCCACTAAACTTCATCAATATTTCTCCTTAATTTTTTTTACGATGTCGGAAATAATTCCGCCATCTACGTTAACATTTGGTCTCCTTCGGCAGGAAGCCCTCGCAGCTAGTTGCTCTTTATTAAACTATTATCCATTTCAGACGGGACTTCTAGTTCCATAAGTTGTAAAACCGTTGGAGCGATGTTATTAAGTCCGCCACTGTTTACTTTTTTAACACCCTCTGCATCTACAAAGCACCAAACCTCACCTACGGTATGGTTTGTCAGGACATTACCTTCATCATCTTTCATCTCTTCACAATTTCCATGATCCGATGTAATGACAAGTGAGTACTCTTTCTCTTTTGCTTTATCCCAGATAAGACCAAGCTGTTCATCTACCGTTTCCACGGCTTTTATAGCTGCGTTTATATCTCCCGTATGACCGACCATATCACCATTGGCGAAATTGACAACTACAAAATCATACTCCGCATCCATCGCTTCCCGTACAGCTTCACCAACCTCTTTTGCACTCATCTCCGGTTTCATATCGTATGTTTTTACATCTGGGGAAGGAATAAGCACGCGGGTCTCATTCTCATACGGCTCATCTATGCCGCCGTTTAAAAAGAATGTCACATGGGCATACTTCTCTGTCTCAGCAGTATGAAGTTGGCGAAGACCTGCCTTTGCCACTACCTCTGCTAAAGTGTTTTGTGGGACATCTTTTCGAAACATCACAGGGTAAGGAAAGCTTTTATCATACTCTGTAATTGTTGCAAGATGTACCTTTATATTAGGGCGTGCAAACGCAGTGAATGATTCATCAGCTAAAGCCGTAACCATTTCACGCATTCTGTCACTTCTAAAATTGATAGTCAAAACTGCATCGCCATCTTTCATTCCATCATATCCTGCAAACGCAGTCGGTTCGACAAATTCATCTGTCTCACCTAAAGAGTAAGAATGTCCTATATATGCTTCAGGAGACATATCTGTTTTAGGTTCTGCGTTTACTATTGCGTTATAGCCGCGCTCTATTCTCTCCCAGCGGTTATCTCTGTCCATTGAGTAAAAACGCCCTGCAATAGTCGCTATTTGCACATTTTCATTCAAATGTTTCTTGACCTCTTCAAGATATTTTTGTGCAGATGTAGGGGAGACGTCACGTCCATCAGTAATGAGGTGCAAAAACACCTTTTTTCCATTTTTTGCTGCAATATCTGCAATCCCCATAAAATGCTCGATGTGAGAGTGAACACCACCATCACTCATTAAGCCTATCAAATGTAATCTGTCAGATTTTTTAAAAAGACCCTGAAGCACTTCATTTTGCTCAATTGAGCCATCTTTAAGTGCCAAAGAGATCTTCACAAGATCCTGATACAACACACGTCCGCTTCCTATGGTCATATGACCAACTTCAGAGTTCCCCATCTGTCCTTCAGGAAGCCCAACACTCAAACCAAAAG
>JALUZQ010000205.1 GCA_027011725.1 Sulfurimonas sp.
ACTATAATCAGTGCTGTTGGACAAAAAAAGGTAATAGACCAAGCAAAAGAGCTTAATACCCTTTCGCAAAAACTTTCACTTTTGATACATGAAACACAAAAAGAGAGGGGTGCGAGTGCCGGATACCTTGGATCACACGGGAAAAAGTTCAGTAAGATCTTACCAAAGCAAAGGGAACTGACAGATACGCGCTATAAAGAGCTTAGAAGTTATGTAAGCCAACTCGAACTTGCTTCTTACCCTGCTGAGCTAAGAGAAAACCTCAAAGCTGTTATGGATGCTATGCAAAATATAGCGACTATTCGCTCTCGTGTAGATAGTTTTCAAATCTCCGTCAAAGATGAAGTGAAGTACTATACAGCAATGAATGGAGATATTTTGGATGTTGTTGCGCTGACTGCAAAACTTGCAAATACTCCAGAACTTGTAAAAGCGCTGAGTGCGTATACCAACTTCTTAAAATCAAAAGAGCGTGCAGGAATTGAGCGTGCCGTACTGAGTGCTACATTTGGAGCAGATAAGTTCGGCGAAGGAATGTATGCGAAGTTTATTACTCTGCTTGCGGAACAAAATGCTTATATGGATGCTTTCTTAAGTATCGCAAGCGATGACTCTGTCCGTATGTATAAAAATACAATGAACTCGCCTGTTGTTGCAGAAGTAGAGAAGATGCGAAACATTGCAAAAACAAGACAATCAGGTTTTGGTGTAGATAGTGTTGTTTGGTTCCAAACAATTACGAAAAAAATTAATCTTTTGAAAAAGGTTGATGACAAACTTGCAAAACAAAACGATAAACTTCTTGCAACGGTAGATTCAAAATATAAGATGGATACGCTTATTACACTGCTTGGATATACAACATTTGCTGTTGCAATTTTTATTATTATCATGCTGATCTCACGCGGTATTAACAAAAGTGTACGAAACTCTTTAGATAAAATTCACTGTATTTCGAGTGAACTTGATCTCTCATGTAGTGTTGTTGTTGAGGGCAATGATGAAATATCTCAAATCTCTAAAGCTCTGCATGTTATGGTCGTTGCGTTTAAAGAGACAGTGTATGAGGCTCAAGATGTTGCAAATGCCAATACTCAGGAGAGTGCACGCTTAGAAAAAGTGGTAGATACACTTGCTCAAAACTCTAAAAAAGAAGAAGAAGAGATCAACTCTGTAAACTCACTTGTTGCTGAAATAGGTGAGAAGCTTGATATTGTTGAGGATTCTACTATTACCGTAACAGAGGACCTTGATGCTACCTTTAATGTACTCGATGGATTTATTGTGAAGCTTGATGCGGTTGTGAACTCCATTGAAGCCGGAAGTCAGCAGCAACAAGAACTTGTAGAGAAAGTCGCTTCACTGACAGAACAGGCAAAGAACATCAAAGACGTGCTTGAGATCATCTCTGACATTGCAGACCAGACAAACCTGCTTGCGCTAAACGCAGCTATAGAGGCTGCTCGTGCAGGTGAGCATGGACGTGGGTTCGCTGTCGTTGCCGATGAGGTAAGAAAGCTTGCAGAACGTACACAAAAAAGTTTGAGTGAGATCAGTGCAAATGTAAATCTTATCACCCAAAATGTGGTAGAAATAGCAGAGGAGACCGGTACAACCTCACAAAGTATGCACTCTATTTCTGACTCTGCTCAAGAACTCATAGTTTCATCGAATGAGACGAAAGAGAACTTACTAAGCACTAAAGAGAAGTCCACGCAAGTGATGCACCAAAGTGTTTTTATAGCGACAAAAACAAAAACACTTATAGAGACAATGGATGAGATAGTCAAAGTGGCTTCAACAAACAGTGAACTTCGCGGTACGGTTGAATCAGCAGTAGATGCACTTACCAATGATGCAAAAACACTTCAAAAAGCGCTTAGTAAGTTTAAAGTCTAATGACACTCTCAGAGCGATATTTACAATTAGAAGAAAATGAACTCTACAGTGCCTATCAAGCAGAGTTGGCACTGAAAAAAGAGTTAAATATCCTGCGTAATGATTTTTACTATCAGCTGATAGACTCCAAAGCCACCTCTTTGGTGGATTTTATGTATAAGCCTCTTGATGTCCTGAGTGGTGATGCTTACAGTGCGAGGCGTATTAATGAGCATAAAACTTTTTATTTGCTCGTTGATGGAATGGGAAAAGGGGTCTCTGCCTCTTTTACCTCTGTAATTATGACTACTTTTATCAACCATCTTGTCGATAAGATGATAGAACATGATAGTTTCTCCTTAGATATGCTTATTCGAGAGTCTATGGCTTATATACAACCAATTTTACTTGACGAAGAGGCACTTGCCATAGACTACATCTGTTTTGACAGCTATTTTGGAGAACTTGAGTACGCAAAGTTTGCAATGCCGCCTTTTTTACTGCAAGATAAAGATGACAATATCATTAAAGTAAAATCAAACAACACCCCTTTAAGCAAATGGCAACAGAGTTATAACGTTGACAGACTTGATGTGAAAAATATTGATAAATATCTTTTTTACAGTGATGGAATAGTCGAAAATATGACAAAAAAGCAGGGTGTAACATACGCTGCGTTTATACAAGAAGATTTTAGAAACTCTTTTACCCGAGAGGAGTTTAAAGAGAAGTTTTTTGAGCGTATAGAAGAGCAAGAAGATGACTTAAGTCTCATCTTTATTAATAGTTTGGATTTACAAACAAACACACTGCTTGAGAGTAAGCATTTTGACTCAACTCTTGAAGCAGTAGAGATGGCAAATGAGTGGTACGAGCGGCTTTGGGAAGAGAAGATAGAAGCAGATGAAAAAACGGCATATCGTGCAGGCCTTGTGTTTAGTGAACTCTTTATGAATGCCTATGAACATGGTAACCTTGGACTTGATACGGCTACAAAGCATCGATATCTTGAAGAGGATATCTATTTTGATGCACTTAAAGAACTTGAAAAAGAGTGTGAGAAAAAGATTTTAGTTTCCGTCTTTACACTCCAAGAGCTAGACTCTCGATATATTGTTACAAAGATAGCAGATGAGGGAGAGGGGTTTGATACTTTGAAACTGAGTGAGATATTTAGAAATTCTGTACAGTTTAACGGACGTGGCGTCTTTGTGTCTCGTCAAAACTCGATGGGTATCTACTATAATAAAGAAGGGAACTGTGTTCTTTTTTTACATAAAATATAGAGATGTTATTGAAAAAGTTATATAATTTCAAAATATGATTTAAATAAGGAACAACTATGGATAACAATATGACATTTCAAGAGCAGTGTTTAGAGTATCATAAAGCACAGAATGAATTTGACACAAATGGCAAAACAGGAACGCTACTTACTAAACCATGTAGTACAAAAGAAGAACTCTCAATGGCATATAGTCCAGGAGTTGCGTACCCTTGTTTAGAGATAGAAAAAGATACAGACAAAGCGTATGAGTACACAAATAAAGGGAATTTGGTTGCCGTTATAAGTGACTGTACAGCGGTTTTGGGGCTTGGTGATATTGGCCAGCTTGCAGGAAAACCTGTTATGGAAGGAAAAGGCGTTTTATTTAAATCTTTTGCAAATGTCGATGCCGTAGATATTGAACTCAATACAAAAGATACGGAGGAGATCATCAAGATTGTCTCTTCAATGGCAAGTAGTTTTGGTGGGGTGAACCTCGAAGATATCGCAGCACCGAGATGTTTCGAGATAGAAGAGCGTTTAAAAGAGATCTGTGATGTTCCTGTATTTCATGATGACCAGCATGGAACGGCGGTCATTACGACTGCAGGACTTATGAATGTTGTAGAGATGAGTGGTAAAGAGATAGGTGATTTGAAAGTTGTGGTTATTGGTGCAGGTGCAGCGGGAATTGCCTGTGCAAATATGTATAAATCGATTGGTGTGAAAAATATTACTATGCTTGACTCTAAAGGTGTTATTCACAGCGGTAGAGATGATCTGAACAAATACAAAAAACGTTTTGCCTTGGATACGGAAGATAGAACTTTAGAAGATGCAATAAAGGGCGCAGATATGGTACTTGGTCTCTCTAAAGCAGATATTATTACTCCTGAGATGCTAAAGAGTATGTCTGAGCGAAACCCAATCATTTTTGCTTGTGCAAATCCAAATCCTGAGATTAAACCGGACGTTGCAAAAGCTGCACGTGAGGATCTCATCATTGGAACAGGGCGTAGTGACTACCCGAACCAGGTCAACAATGTACTCGGTTTTCCTCAAATCTTTAGAGGTGCACTCGATGTACGTGCAACGAAGATTACTGAAAATATGAAAATAGCAGCCTCTCGTGCTCTTGCAGCACTTGCAAAAGAGGAAGTACCGGCACATGTGAAGAAGGCGAACAACCGTGAAAATATGGAGTTTGGATATGACTATATCATCCCTTCACCGTTTGACAGACGTATTTTAGTGTGGGTGTCTCATGCAGTTGCAGAAGCGGCCATTGCCGATGGTGTAGCACGTGTGAAAGATTTTGATCTTGCAGCCTACAGAGTTGAGCTTGAGAGACTTGCAAAACATCTTGATGGAAGATTATAGGCTTTTTGCCTCTTTATAAAACCTGCGAAGCGCTTTTTGTGCTTTGTAGTCCACTCTGTATGAGATAAGCTTGAGATAGGCTTGTATCTCAGCTGGAGCTACACCTGTTTTATCTGCTGCTTTCTTGAGAAGGTAGTTCGGGACTTTTACTTCTCTTTTAAGAAATTCTCTCTCTATCTTTTTATATGTTTTTTTATCTTTATGGTAGCACAGCAGGGCAAAAACAAAGGGAAGTTTGTACTTGTCATACCACTCTTGTGCCAAATCTATATAATTATCATTTTGAAGAGCATATCTGAGTGCTTTATCTCCTATAAGTACTTCACCTTTGATATCTAAAATACGTGCAAGAACATTTGATGAAGCAGACTCTGTATCTGCCTTATTCGCTGCGTTTGGAATGACAAGGACACTTTGTACTTTTTTGTTTGCAATGATGCCTAAGCCAACATGTGCTCTATTTCGCGCTTTTATACTTGATATAAACGCAGCATCTACTCTTCTTTGTAAAAAATCCTCATTAACCTTGGCAGGAACATTCTTTTTATGCTCCATAACGAGCTTTTGCTGGGAGTTTTTCGTAAAGCGTTTCATAAAAACGTGAAAAGGAAGGAGGTTGAGGTATTCTATTTTTCCAAAAATCATAGTGCAATTATACAGCACTTAACTTATCTTAGATATAATTGTTTTAATAAATACATAGGATTTTTTCGTGGTAAAAGTAGAATTTTTAGGACCGATACAAAAAGAGGCTTTGGAGTTAGAGATAAAGAATTTGAATGAGCTTGCAGCGATTTTACAAAAAGATGAAGAGGTAAAGGAGTGGCTTGAGAGCTGTGCAGTAGCAGTGAATGACACACTCGTAAGTTCATTAGAGCAGCCTCTCAAAGATGGAGATAAAATCTCCCTTTTACCTCCTGTGTGTGGAGGGTGAGTCTTGCTTAGTCTTTATGATGGCGCACTCGATGTGCCAAAACTTTTAAAAGAGTGGTACGAAGCAGAAGCAACAAGCAACTACGGCGCGTACATTCCATTTGTGGGAACTGTTCGTAGTGAAGATGGCATAGAGGGTCTGAGCTTTGACATCTATGAGCCTATTTTACACTCATGGTTTGATGCGTGGCAGCAAAAGGCAAAAGAAAAGGGTGCAATTATAAAAATGGCACACTCCCGTGGTGATGTAATGCTGCATGAGAGTTCGTACATTGCAGCGGTATTCTCGCCTAAACGCAGGGTTGCTTTGGAGTTCATCGATGAGTTTGTAGAGGACTTTAAAGCAAGTGCTCCCATCTGGAAGTATGACCTCATAGATGGTAAAAGAGTCTATGCTAAAGATAGATCGACAGCCATTCAAGGCAGTGGTATTTTAGGAGAGAAAAAATGAGTATAACAGGTGTAGATTTTATCTCGTTCGAGACAAGTCAAAATATGCTTGACCTTTTAGAGGTCAATGCTCATCGTTTTGAGAGAGTGCCTCTGAGTGATGCGCTCGGGCGAGTGCTTGCTGAAGACATCGTAGCAGAGTTTAATGATCCGCAGTTTCCTACGGCATCGATGGATGGTTATGCGGTAAAGCACAGTGATCTTGCAGAGGGAAATGAGCTTGTCGTACTTGGTGATAATCCTGCTGGACATGATGAGACGAGAGAGCTTCAAGAGGGTGAGTGCATCAAAACATTTACAGGCTCTATGATGCCCTCAGGTTCTGATACTCTGATACAAATAGAAAATGTCAGCTTTGAAGATGGCAAAATTGTCATCAATGAGATGGTCGAGAAGGCAAATGCAGTGCGTCCTGTAGGTGAGGGTTACAAAGCCGGAGAAGTACTCATTCATAAAGGAACGAAGATAGGTTTTGCTGAAATTGGTGTGATGGCAGGGCTTAATCAAGTGATGGTAAAAGTGATGCTGCGTCCTCGTGTAGCGGTCATCGCAACAGGAAGTGAGATACTCGACCTTGGAGAAAATTCTGATAACCCAGCACAGATTAGAAGCTCAAATAACTACACACTGGCTGCGCTTGTTGCATCAGCAGGTGCAGAGCCGGTGCAGCTTGGAACGGCACCTGATGACAGAGATGCCATTATGCATACATTTGAGAATGCCTTAGAGTCTGCGGATATTGTTGTCAGTACCGGTGGTGTGAGTGTGGGTGATTATGATTTTGTAAAAGATATCATTCCGCGTTTGGGTGCGGAGATAGTTTTTAAAGGTGTCGGTATTAAGCCTGGTCGTCACATTTTAGTGGCGCAGCGTGGACATAAGTTTATCATTGCTCTTCCCGGTTTTGCTTACTCTTCAACGGTGACGGCTATTTTATATGTTCTACCGCTCATTGCAAAGATGCTTGGTAAGCGTGCACCTTACAAAACAGTCGCTGCAAAACTACAAGAGGACTTTAAAAAACGTAGCCGTTTTACGGAGTTTACGGCTTGTAATGTAGTTGTCGAAGATGGCGAATAC
>JALUZQ010000206.1 GCA_027011725.1 Sulfurimonas sp.
TGCTTTAGAAGAGAATGAAAACTATCAAAGTCCTAACAAAGGGCTAGAGAGTGTGGCGTATTCTAAGCGATATGGAGTTATAACGATTCCAGAACTCCCCTTAAAAACTCAAAACACTCAATATCACACACTCTATGCGAAGCACAACATTTGGAAATTTCAAGCGAAGGGAGCTGTCACGGATATTGAGTTTATTGACAGTACACATCTGCTTATTCTCCTGCGTGAGTACAGCTACCTCAGTAATAGACATATAACATCTTTACTCAAAGTCAATTTAGAGCAATGCAGCCAAGAACGTCTCTGTAAAAGTACATTATTGGCGGAATTGGATTCTGCCAAAGGGTGGAATATCGATAATTTTGAAGGACTTACAAAAGTTGGCAATAATAGATTTTTGATGGTAAGTGACGATAATGACTCGATGTTTCAAAAAACACTTTTAGTGCTTTTTGAGATTAGGAATTGATCTGCTCTTTTATATTTTGGGCTAAAGTGCTGCATTTTTGAATCTGCTGCGTTTTTGAGAGCGATTCATCTAAAAGGATGTTAATAAAAGCACTTCCTACAATGACACCATCTGCCCCTTGCACTTTGGCTTTTGCCGTTTTTTCATTCACACCAAAACCTACGTAAACAGGAGTTTGCGTATATTTTTTAATATCTGCTAAAAAAGGTTGCAGATCTTCTGCTGTACCGGAACCGGTAATGCCTGTATAGGCTACCATATAGATGAATTTTTTTGCATCGCTGACTATCTCTTTGATACGCGCCTCTGAATCTGTCGGTGCTACAAAAGAGATATTTGCCATTGCATTGTCATCAAAGAGCTTTTTATAAGCAAGAGCCTCTTCGTGCGGAACATCGGGGATAATCAAACCATTGACTCCAAGTTCTCTTGCGTGAGGAATGAGTTTTTCCATATTTTGCTGATAAAAACTGTTGAAATACCCCATCCAGAGTGTATCTACTTTTGGTGCTACTTCTTTTGAAATTTCTAGAAGGTCTTTAAATTTAAAACCGAGTTCCAGTGCCTTATGATTCGCATTTTCAATGGCAGGACCATCCGCTACGGGGTCAGAGAAAGGAACACCGAGTTCGAGAGTATCGACACCGTTGTCTCCAAGAGCAAGGGCAAGATCTATTGTAAAATTTGTCTCAGGATATCCTGAAGTTATGTATGCTACTAAGTTTTTCATAAAAATTATTATTCCATATCGTCGGGGATTTTAAGTAGAGAGTATTTGATTTTACTCAGTTCATTGTCCATTTTGAAGTCATCCTGCCATGCTGCGAACATATCGCTGATATTTAAAAGCCAATCAATGGTTTCCTGAGAAATTGGCGGCTTTTTTTTGCGAAGTTCTTCAAGTTCATCCTCTACAAAAGCGGCAAGTTTGTTCATTGGTACAATTTTGAGATAGGCTGAGGCTGACTTTATGTTATGAAAGACACGAAAGAGCTCGTTTATACTTCTTTCATACATATTCGGTTTTGAGAGGTCCACTATCATAACCTCCATACTCTCAACCATCATAGCGTAGTGGTCTAGAAACTCATCTACAATTTCAAAATCAAAGTTAGCATCTAAATCACTTCTTATACCCATCAAATACTCCAATTATTGTCCAAATTATAGCAATATTTGGTTAAAATACATCTATTAATATAAAAAGAGTTTTCAGATGCGTAAAAAATTAACTATATCTTCGATAAAAAAGGCTAAAGGGCAGCGTCCTTTAGTGATGATCACAGCTTATGATGCACTCTTTGCCAAGCTCTTTGAAGAGAGTGCCGATATGATCTTGGTGGGAGACAGCTTAAATATGAGCTTTGCCGGAAAAAGTGACACGCTCTCAGCGACACTGCAGCAGATGATCTATCATACCAATGCAGTATGTGCAGGTGCACCGAAA
>JALUZQ010000207.1 GCA_027011725.1 Sulfurimonas sp.
CTTCATTACTTACAACACAAATATATACACACATTCAAAAGCAAGACCTCAAAGATACAGTTGAGGTGTGTCACCCGATGGCAAAGGAGAATCTTTTATGAATCAGACAAACAACAAAATACTCTCCAAACCATTTTTAGACTCCCTCTTTTTTACTCAAAACAAATGGCATCAACACGGTGTGCTTGTGCATACACTGCGAGTGACCTATGAGGCACTTAAAGCGGGAGATTGGAAGTTTTTTGCTGCTGGATTGCTGCATGACATAGGCAAACCCTTCACTGCGTTTAAGAAAGATGCTGAAGATTATGAATATAATGAGTGGAGCTTTACCGACCATGAAGAGCGCAGTTATCAGATCATAAAAAATTGGCCTTTCATCAGTGACTATACAAAGCAGATTGTTAGGTATCATTATCTTATTCGTGATATAAAGAAGTCTAAAACAGAAGATTATGAGCGTTATTTAGAAAAAAAGGCCATTTGGGACTCGCTTGATGAGCAGATGCACAAAGATCTGGAGCGTTTTTTACTCTATGATGACCGAGGAAAAGGAAAAAAGAGACGATGAAAAAGTTTATGCCCTTTATAGTTGTTGGTGTTTTAATAGTCATAATTGTAACAGTATTTCTCTCACTTGCAAAAGTGCAGCATATGGTTGTCATTAAAGAGGGAAATACGCAAAAACTCCCTATAAAGATGGAACTGCATAAGTACCAAGACAGTGACTGTGGTATGGTCATAGATGACCTGAGCTATGCTTCACAGGTTATTGCACCTGATGGCAGAACATGGTTCTTTCATGACCATGGCGACTTTGTGCATTGGCTCAGTGATAAGCCTTTTGAAAAGAGTGCCGTTATTTGGGTAATGAGTAGAGATACACATAAGTGGATCGATGGGCGAAAAGCTTACTATACACTCAATGAACTCACACCGATGGGGTATGGTTTTGGTGCGTATGAGCATAAAAAAGAGGGTATGGTGGACTTTGATACGATGCGTCTGAAGATGCTGCGCGGAGAGACGCTGAAAAATCCAAAAATACGCAAACAGTTACTAGGAAAATAGCACTATGGACAGTATAAATCTACTTACTATTATCAGTATCGCTTTTTTAGGCTCTTTTGGACACTGCATTGGCATGTGTGGAGGTATCGTTCTTGCATACTCTACCATTAAAATAGAACCTGCAAGCTCAAAGGTCTCAAAGACTATTGCACATTTGCTTTATAACTTTGGGCGTGTCTTTACTTATACTATTTTAGGTGCGATGTTTGGTGCACTTGGTGGGGTGGTCGTCTTTTCCAACACTGCAAACGCAGCGCTGCTTATCATCGCCGGAGTGGCGATGATACTTGCCGGTTTGTCACTCATGGGGAAGATAAAATTTTTAACTATTATCGAGCACTCCATCTCTTCATCGAACTTCTATAAAAAATCATTTCAAAAGATTTTGCACTCAAAATCAAATGTCAGTTTTTTTATTTTGGGGATGTTAAATGGACTGCTGCCGTGTGGATTTGTTTACTTTTTTGCCATCACCGCAGCAAGTACGGCCAGCCCGTTTTACGGGGCGCTTGTGATGTTCATATTTGGAGTGAGTACTATTCCTGCGATGTTCTCACTTGGTTTTCTCTCCTCTTTGGCATCGGCTGCAAACTTTAGAAATATGATGATGAGCCTCTCTTCGGTTGCAGTCATTTTGTATGGAACTTTTACGATCTATAATGGCTATACATACCTCTCAAATCCACATAAAACGCTAAGAGACTGCTGCGAAGTACAACTCAAAGAGAAGTAAACGCAGCGCTGCGTTTACTTGAATTGTCCTGCGAGTCTTTTGTAAACATCAGAGTTCTCAAGCAGTTCGCTGTGTGTTCCTGATGCTACGATTTTTCCTTTTTGTAAGA
>JALUZQ010000208.1 GCA_027011725.1 Sulfurimonas sp.
GTATAGTATAACTATCTTATAGGAGAGTGCTGTATTACTCGTCTTATCTATTTATATTAAACTATGTTATAATTCGTAATCTAAAAATAAGGAAAGGTATGATGAAAATGGATGTAAAGGGCTTTTTGAATAAAATATTTTTTCTACTGATAGTCTTACCTTTACATCTAAACGCAGGAGAAGTGGATAACTACTATGCTTGGAATCATCATATAGAAGACTCCTCATTTGAGTTTAACATATACATAAATGATGCCATTAATGATGCGCTTGATAGTGTCAATAAAAAATGGGGAACTCCAAGTTGTGAAGAGGCTGCTATGGGGATTATGAAAAAGCTTGGCAGCACGAACTACCTCATAAAAAGGGTAGGCTCACTCAATACAAAACTTGAAAAATGGGCGCAGGATAATCCTCAAATAGATAAGATTCCCCGTCAGGGAGAATCACTCAAGGAGTATGCAGCAAAGAGTATTTATGCCCCTGAGTTGAAGATTTTTGGAGTGCCGACAAAGCTTGATGTAACATTGAATGTAAATGGTGTCTATTTTGGAACCGATAAGCTGAGTCACTTTTTGGGCTCCGGCTTTGAATACTACAGAAAATACCTGAGATATCTTGATGACTACTCTCCTGTAATGGCAGAAGCACTTGCTGTGAAATGGGGCGTGAAGATGGAAAACGGCATCATCGGTCTTCAAGCAGTTGGTGTATTCTCTTATGCAGATTTAGAGGCAAATTTTCAGGGTTTAGAGATGGCAGAGGATTTTTGTAGGGCGGATGAGCCAAAACTCAAATTGATTGGAAAAAATTGGATACTCGCGCAGAAAATAGATTTTCGTGACTATGTCAATCCAAACTGGGATGAGTCTTTTTACCGCTCAACATATACACAAAAACGTCTTGAATCAGTGAAAGAGAATGTAAAACAATTTGGCATTTACCAAAGAAGTCAATCGGAGTGGGTAGCAGCTTTTTTAGAGAGATATAAAAATAACTACAGTGATGATTTTGCAACAAAGCATTTTGTGGACTCCAGCCTCTCTGCAAAACTACTTTACCTTGCACAACATACGACGCTAGAGAGTTTGGGCGAAAAAGAGTACTATGAGTATGCAAACGCAGTCTCGTTAGATTTGAGTTATGAAGAGTACCTTGAGTTTCTTGATGGTTTGGAACTGATGCCACAAGATGCAGTAACACTTGAAAAACTCAATGAATAAACTTCTTTTTGGACTGCTTCTCTCTTGCCAGTTTCTTTTTGGTGGTATGACTGCGTTTGATATACGACCTGCTTCAATGCAGCAAAACAGCTATGAGAAAATTACCATTCTTGATAGCAAGCGTTTGGAGTTTAGTGACATATCCGGAGTGAAAATCAGCGAACTCTCCGGACTTGCCTATAAAAATGGATATTTGTATGCGGTGAGTGACAGAGGCTATTTAGTTGTATTTCGGCTGCGTTTAAATCATGACAAAATTGCTAAGTTAACATTTGTTCATAAGTATAAACTACGTAAAAAACACTCAAAAATTCATCATCACGATTCTGAAGGTTTAGCTTTAAAAGGGAATGATCTGCTTATATCATTTGAAGGTAAAGAAAGAGTGAACCTTTTTACTACAAATGGCGTCAAAATCAAAAAGATGCCTATCAACAAAACTTTGCAGAGACAAGAGTTATATAAGAGTAGAAACAAAGGGCTTGAAGGTGTGGCGTATAATAAAAAGTACGGCATTGTCACTGCACCTGAGAAGCCTTTGAAAAATGTTGATAAAAAGTACCACAGACTTTATTCACGTACAAATATTTTTAAGTTTCAAGCATTTGGCAGTATTACAGGACTAGAGTTTATAGATGAAAACAACATACTTGTACTTTTACGTCGTTTTAATTTTTTTCCTCCAAGCAGATACTCGGCACTTGTAAAAGTAGACCTCTCCTCTTGTGATAAAAATCATCTCTGTAAAAGCGAAGAGCTCGCTGCGTTTGACTCAAATAATGGATGGAATATAGACAACTTCGAGGGTGTGACAAAAGTGGGGAACAACAGATTTTTAATGGTGAGTGATGACAATAACAATATGTTTCAAAAAACACTCTTAGTGCTTTTTGAACTCAATGAAGATTAAGAGTTTATTTCGTTTTTGATGACTTTTGCAAGCTCGCTGCACTGCGTGATTTTTTGGCTTGAAGTAAGTTGTTCATTTAAAAGGATGTTTATAAAAGCACTCCCGACAATGACTCCATCAGCCCCTTTTACTTTCTCTTTCGCAGTTTTTTCATTCACCCCAAAACCGACATAGACAGGTGTTTGTGTATATTTTTTGATAGAAGCTAAAAATGGCTGCAGATCTTCAGCAGTTCCAGCTCCTGTGATGCCTGTATATGCTACCATATAGATGAACTTCTGTGCATCACGCACAAGCTCTTCTATGCGTTTTTCAGAATCTGTAGGTGCTACGAAAGAGATATTTGCAAGATCATTTTGGGTAAAAAGTTCCTTGTAAAGTTGTGCCTCTTCATGCGGTACATCGGGGATGATAAGTCCGTTTACTCCAAGCTCTTTTGCAAGTGGGAGCAGTTTGTGCATATCTTGTTGATAGAAACTGTTGAAGTAACCCATCCAGAGTGTATCAACTTTTGGTGCTACGGCTTTTGATATCTCTAGGAGGTCTTTAAACTTAAATCCAAGCTCAAGCGCTTTGTGGTTCGCATCTTCTATGGCAGGGCCGTCTGCTACAGGGTCAGAGAAGGGAACACCAAGTTCAAGCGTGTCTACTCCATTCTCTCCAAGTGCGAGAGCGAGATCGATACTAAAAGATTTGTCCGGATAGCCGGATGTAATGTATGCTACGAGTTTTTTCATTATTTGTCCATGTCGGGAGTTTTTAGTAGAGAGAATTTTATTTTAGTGAGTTCATTATCGAGTTTGAGATCATCTTGCCATGTCGCAAACATATCGCTGATCTGTAAAAGCCAGTCAATCGTCTCTTGATTAACAGAGTCTTTATCGTTTCTAAGCTCTTCAAGGGTATCTTCTACAAAAGCAGCAAGTTTGTTCATTGGCATGATCTGTAGATATCCCGAAGCTGATTTAATGTTGTGAAAAACACGAAAGAGTTCGTTGATACTGCGTTTGTACATGTTGGGTTTTGTAAGGTCAATAATCATGACCTCCATGCTCTCAACCATCATAGAGTAGTGATCTAAGAACTCATCTACGATTTCATAATCATAATTTGCATCTAAATCACTTCTTATACCCATTAAATAATTCTCCTATAGTGACCAAATTATAGCAATTTTTAGTTAAAATACTTTTATTAAATTACAAAGAGTTTTCAAATGAGTAAAAAATTAACTATATCCTCTATAAAAAAGGTCAAAGGTGTGCAGCCTTTGGTGATGATTACTGCCTATGATGCGCTGTTTGCAAAGCTTGTAAGTGAGAGTGCAGATATGATTCTCGTCGGTGACAGCCTAAATATGAGTTTTGCCGGCAAGAGTGATACTATCTCAGCAACACTGCAGCAGATGATATACCATACAAACGCAGTTTGTAGAGGTGCTCAAAACAGCTTTGTAGTGTGCGATATGCCCTTTGGAACATATATAGACAAAGAGAGTGCACTTAAAAATGCTATAGAGGTGTTTCAGCAAACACCTGCAGATTGTGTCAAAATAGAAGGCGGACAAGAAAAAGCAGCAATAATTGAGCATTTAACTGCCAATGGCATTGCCGTATGTGGACATATCGGTCTGTTGCCGCAGTCCGTACGCAGTGAAGGCGGTTACAAAGTTAAAGGCAAAACAGAGGCAGAGCGAGAAGTGCTTATAGCCGATGCCAAAGCAGTTGAAGAAGCCGGTGCATTTTGTATGGTTATTGAAGGGACAAAAGCAGAAGTGGCAAAAGAGGTGGCTGAGGCTGTAAGCATTCCAGTTATAGGCATAGGTGCGGGAGCAGATGTAGATGGTCAGGTACTTGTCTTTTCTGATATGCTTGGACTTTTTGAAGAGTTTACACCAAAATTTGTGAAGAAGTATCTTGATGGAGCGACTCTGGTAAAAAATGCTGTGCAGGAGTATGCACAAGAAGTTCAAAGTAGAGCTTTTCCAACAGAGGAGCATACGTATTAATGGGTGAGATCTTAATGGACAGAGTTGTTGACATAGAGACCTTTTCACTTGAAGATGAAAGCTCTGAAGTGACACTGCGCCCCGATGCTTGGAGCGAGTACATAGGTCAAGAGCAGATCAAAAAAAATCTCTCTGTTTTTATAGAGGCTTCCAAAAAACGCCAAGAGGCACTTGACCATGTCCTTTTTTACGGACCTCCGGGACTTGGAAAGACAACTTTGGCGCTTATCATCGCAAATGAGATGAATGCCAACATAAAAGTAACAGCTGCACCGATGATAGAAAAGAGTGGTGATTTAGCAGCAATTTTGACAAACCTCGAAGAGGGTGATATTTTGTTTATAGATGAAATCCATCGCCTCTCTCCTGCTGTGGAAGAGATACTCTACTCCTCTATGGAAGATTACCGTATCGATATTATCATCGGGAGTGGTCCTGCTGCACAGACAGTTAAGATTGACCTGCCGCGTTTTACGCTCATAGGTGCTACAACACGTGCCGGAATGCTCTCAAACCCTCTGCGTGACAGATTTGGGATGAGCTTTCGTATGAATTTTTATTCAAACGATGAACTTGCCCGCATCATTACGCAGGCATCAGAGAAACTTGAAAAAGAGATCGTCTATGAAGCGGCACATGAGATAGCTAAACGCAGTAGAGGTACACCGCGTATAGCACTGCGTTTACTCCGTCGTGTTCGTGACTTTGCAGATGTCGCAGATGAAGAAAATATTGGGCATGAGCGTACAAAGTATGCACTTGATGAGCTTGGCATTAACTCTCATGGTTTTGATGAGATGGACTTGCGCCTTTTAAACCTTTTAGCTTCTGCAAATGGTCGGGCAATGGGACTTAGCACTATAGCTGCAGCACTGAGTGAGGATGAGGGGACAGTTGAAGATGTGCTTGAACCTTATTTGATAGCAAATGGCTACTTGGAGCGTACGGCAAAGGGTAGAAAGGCAACAAGAGCAACCTATGATGTACTTAATATGAGTTGTGTAAACGCAGATGGGACACTTTTTTAGATGAGAACACAATATTTTATTGCAATTTTATTTGCTGTATCGCTTTATTGGATGTATCTGCTTTATGCACCGTTTTTGATGGTGATTACTATTGCCGCACTTTTAGCGGTTTCCACATCAAATCTACAAGACTATTTTGAAAAGCGACTCCACTCAAAACTTGGAGCGGCCATTCTTTCTTCTCTTTTACTTGCAACACTTTTCTTTGCGCCACTTGGGTACTTTTTGACCAATTTGACTCTGAAATTAAATCACTTAAACCCCGATACTTTGAAAAATGTGGAACTCTATATAAAACATCTCATTGAAAATCCTCCACAGTATTTACTTTTTTTAAAGCCATACTTTGCTGATAGTTTACAAGATATAAACATTAACACTTTAACTGCAAATGCTTTGAGTATCGCAGGGAAAATCGGTGCCTTTAGTGCAGGTTTTGTAAAAAATGCCTTTTTAGTCATCGTCTTTTACTTTTTTGCAAACTATAACGGTGCTGCGATGGTACGTTTTTTAAAGCGTATAGTGCAGATGTCAAATGAAGACAGTGAGCTACTTATTCGTGAGCTCTCTTCGGTGATGAGTGTTGTATTTTACTCTATCATTGCCACAGCTATGTTTGAGGGTGCACTCTTTGGAATTGCCATCTCATTTATGGGCTATAACGGTCTGCTTTTTGGCATTATGTACGGTTTTGCCTCTTTAGTTCCTGTCGTTGGTGGCGTTTTAATGTGGCTTCCGTTTATGATTTATGAGTTTTCTCTTGGGCACAACGGCAGTGCGATCTTTATCGCTTTGTACTCTATTATCGTCATCTCTATTATCGCCGATACTTTCATAAAACCGCTTATAATTCGTGAGATAAATATGAGGGTGCTCAAAAATGAAGTGAGCTCGATGAATGAGCTTGTCATCTTTTTTGCAATCATCGCGGGGCTTACAACATTCGGATTTTGGGGAATGATCTTAGGGCCTGCTATCACGGCATTTTTCTTGACCATATTAAAGCTTTTTGAAGCACGTTCAAGGGAGTGTGAACGCACAAAAGAGTGTTAAAGGGCAGTATTTTTAGCTCTTGTAAATCTCCGGCTTATCGCTTTTCCAGCGGCGATGCAGCCAAAACCAAAATTTAGGCTCTTTTGTGATGATAGAAGTAAGCCAGTCCGCTTGAAGCTGTGTTGCTTTTTGAATGTCATCTGCTTCATCATCTGTATGGGGCACTTTTATCTCATCAAATATCATAAGTGTGTAGTTCTCTTCATCATCTGTACGTATGGTCACAGGAATGATGGCAGCATTGAACTTTCTTGCAAGGTAAGCGGGTGTTGAAGTTTGTCTGATAGGTTTCCCCATAAAGTTAACGACGACTCCTTCTCTTTTATTGATATTGGTGTCTATAAGAATTCCACTGGCTTTTCCCTGTCTTATGAGCCGAATGAGCGGTTTGACGACATTTGTCTTCTCTAAGTTCGTATTGCCAAAGCGTGAGCGGGCATCTAAGAGCCACTCTTCATAAACACGGTTCTTCATCTTTTTATAAACTGCTGCAACAGGTTCGACAAAAGCCCCAAGCGAAGCACCTCCGAGTTCCCATGAACAGTAGTGTGATGTAACATAGATGACAGCGCGCCCCTCTTTATGCACTCGCTCTACAGCTTCTTTATTGACTACAGTGACTTTTTGAGCGAGTTCTTCTTTGCTTATGTGTCGCAATTCCATCAGATGCATAAAGTTAAAGAGCAGGTTTTTAAAAGAGTATTTTGTTATTGCTTTTATCTCCTCTTTACTCATTGTATTGTCAAAAGCGTAGTTGAGATTTTGTCTCACAATTTTACGGTACTTCTTGCTTGAAATGTATCCGATGAATGCTAGAAAAACAAAAAAGTTCTTCCGCGCACTTTTTGGAAGCGCCATAAGAATTTTTTCTAAAATAAGTAATGCTTTAAAACCCATTATTGCAGTAGCTCCTTCGCTTTTGAAAGTATGGTTGTGTATGGTATATCTCTGATCGAGAAGTCATTTTTGTCTATTTTCATAATGTTTACCTCTGAAGCAGATTCAATAGCGATGTTCTTTGGTGTTTCATAGATCATGCGTCTATTCGTCGGGCCAAGGAGTGTAATAGATGGAATGTTCTGCGCCCACGCAATGTGAGTAGGTCCTGTGTCATTGCCAATGAGTAGATCCATATGCGATATAAAAGAGATAAGCGCTTCAAGATTCATAGCAGGTGCAAGTATGGCATTTTCACTTTGTGCACATATATACTCGGCATCACGCTTCTCTTTTTCATTACCCCAAATAATGTAGCACTTTGTATCAAGGCCATTACATATTTGTGCTATTTTCTCTTTTGGATAGATTTTAGACTCCCATGACGCGCCAATGACAAAAGCGACATTTTTTTTAGTAGTGCTGAGAGAGAACTCTTGTGTAATCTCAAAAACAGCTTTTTTTTCTAAAAGCATTGCATCTGTAATTTCAAACTTGAGTGCATCTCCTACAACATGGCAGTTGCGTTTGACGACATTCTCACTATAGGCAATGTGCGAAGTCGTTTTGTAAAAAAGAGCAGCAAGTGATTCTCGCGTTGAGTCTCTGTCAAAACCATGCGTATTTTTGCCTATAAGCCTTGCAACTATTGCAGACTTTATGAGTCCTTGCATATCGATAATAATGTCATACTCATCCAAAGTTCGTAGTTTTTTTATGTTTTGCATAAGCAAAGCAAAATTCTTCTCTTTTTTGAGTGCTTTGAGATTGAGAGTATGTACAGCTCGCAGCTCTTTGAGAGGCTTTAAAGCATCACTGAAAAGTTCTTCTGTAATCCAGTCAATAGCTGCGTTTGGATAATCCCCTTTTATAAACTGCACAACAACAGCACTGTTTATGATGTCGCCAAGAGCTGAGAGTCGCACGATTGCGATTTTGTGTATATCTGTATTCATTAAGGGAATTATATCCTAATCTATTTATTATTATCGCTTAGATATAATTCATTTAAATAAAATTACCGTGCTACAGAGGGGTATATAGATGGTTCCATTGGACATAAAAAACTATGCTGAAAGCAGAACAAAAGCGCGAGCCTATTTTTGTTATCTCTTTTCAAAAAACATTCAAAGCAGGCTTCCTTCTATATCAAAAGATATGATTATCCCGAACTTGTTAAAGATCAAGTCAGAGCTTGAAAATTGTGACGGTGTTTATTTGCTTGATAACCAAGGAATTCAAGTAAGTCCAACCTATGCTAAAAATAAAACAATTGAAGAGGATATTGGGAAAAACAGATCAGACAGAGCCTACTATTATCGTGCAGTAAGAGAGGAGCGATGTGTTATAACCGATCCTTACCCTTCACTCATCACGGGGGAACTTACCGTGACTGCATCTGCGCCTATCTTTGATGAAGATGACCATTTAAAATATGTGGCATGTGTTGATATTCCTCTCAAAGAAGTTTTAAGGGTGGCAAAACTCAGTAGATTGGACAAGGTCTTTGGTGAGTTTTTTAAATATACTTATGCCTCTTTTGCTCTTGCGCTCTCAGGAATAGCACTGTTACTTTTCATCAAGGGTATTGAGAGCTTTTTCGTACATGGCGTGAATATCTCTAATTTTCATATTAAAGATGTTTTTGAGGCGACCATTTTGCTCACGCTAGCTCTGGCCATCTTTGACCTTGCGAAGACCCTTATAGAAGAGGAGATACTCGGGAGGTATAAAGAACACGATGTCTCGGGGCCGCATAAGACCATGGTGCGGTTTTTAGGCTCTATTATCATCGCGCTCTCCATTGAAGCCCTGATGCTGGTCTTTAAATTCGCAATTACAGATCCAAACAAGATAATTTATGCCATATATATTATCGGGGGTGTTGCTTTGCTTATTTTGACCCTTGCAATATATATTAAGTTTACAAAATTAAAAATAGATGAGTAGAAATGATAGCAATTATTGATTATAATATGGGAAATTTGGCGAGTGTGAAGAATGCTTTTGCCAAGCTTGGAAAAGATACCGTTGTAGAGAGTGATCCTGCAAAGTTTAAAGAGTATGATAAGCTTATACTTCCGGGTGTGGGTGCATTTGGCGATGCAATGCAACACCTCAAAGAGCGAGACATGGTAGAAGCCATAAAAGCATTTGCCGCGAGCGGCAAGCCGATGCTCGGCATTTGTCTTGGTATGCAGTTACTTTTTGAGAGCAGCGAAGAGTTCGGTGTTCATGAGGGTTTGGGACTCATTAAGGGCCATGTGGTACATTTTGACAGTGCTGCGTTTGAAGAGCCGTTAAAAGTACCACATATGGGCTGGAACAGAATGTTCACAAAAGAGCATCCACTTTTTGAAAATCTTGACGATGAGCACTACCTCTACTTTGTCCATACCTACCATGCAGTTTGTGACAATGCCGAAGATATCATAGGAGAGACATACTATGGCTATAAATTTACCTCTGCTGTCGCACATGGCAACATTATGGGCATACAACCTCACCCGGAAAAGAGTCACGATAACGGACTCAAAATTTTAGAAAACTTTATAAAACTCTAAACTCAAGGAAAAATATTTTATGACTTTATACCCAGCGATTGATTTAAAAGACGGAAAAGCGGTACGCCTTACCAAAGGCTTGATGGATAGTGCGAAGATTTACTCAAATGAGCCGTATGAGCTTGTAAAAAAGTTTGAAGCTATGGGAGCTGAGTGGGTGCATCTTGTCGATCTCAACGGTGCATTTGCCGGTGAGCCGAAAAATCTTGAACAGATAGTAAAAATACGTGAAAACTGCAATGTAAAGCTGGAACTCGGTGGTGGTATTCGTGATGAGAAAACAATTCAAAAGATGCTTGAAATAGGCATTGACAGAATTATTTTAGGCTCTATTGCTGTCAAAGACCCACAGTTTGTTAAAGATATGGCAGCGAAGTATCCTATTGCTGTGGGGATTGATGCCATTGATGGCTACGTGGCAGTTGAGGGTTGGGGTGAAGTGAGCTCAATGAAAGCAACAGACTTGGCAAAAGAGTTTGCAAACGCAGGTGTTGAGGCGATCATCTGTACCGATGTCGGTAAAGATGGAACTTTAAGCGGTGTCAATGTAGAGTTCACTTTAGATATCGCACGTGCAAGTGGTATCAGTACCATTGCCAGTGGGGGTGTCAAAGATGAGGATGACATCAAAGCCCTCATCGCTACAGGTGAGGTTGATGGTGTTATCATTGGCAAGGCCTATTATGAGGGAAGACTCGATTTAGAGAAGATGTTTAAACTTTTGGCTTAATGGTAAAACAAACAAAAATTTGATATTATAAGCAAAATAAAATATATATTTAAAGGATTTCATTTGAAATTACTTGTGGTTGATGACAGTTCTACAATGCGTCGTATTATTAAAAACACTTTAGCTCGTTTAGGCTATAAAGATATACTTGAAGCTGAAGATGGTGTAAAAGGTTGGGAGCAAATGAATGCAAATCCGGATGTCGAGATGCTTATCACTGACTGGAATATGCCTGAAATGAACGGTCTTGAACTTGTAAAAAAAGTACGTGCTGATGAGCGTTTTAAAGATACTCCTATCATTATGGTAACAACTGAAGGCGGGAAAGCCGAGGTTATTACAGCACTCAAAGCCGGTGTAAACAACTACATCGTCAAACCTTTTACACCACAAGTGCTAAAAGAGAAACTAGCTGCGGTGATGGGTGTTGCCGAGTAATGCAAGAGCATTATTATGAGCTGAGAGTAAAGGTCTCTGCACATCATGCCTTATATGCTGATTTTTTGGCAGACACTCTCCCTATAGGTTTTGAAGAACTTGATGATGGTTTTATCATCCGAAGTGAAGACAATCTTGAAACTATCGTATGGGGACTTGAGCAATTCACAGAAGCACTCCAAAGAGCACTCGGTGAAGATATAGAGATCGAATTCGAACAAAAAGAACTTCAAAACAATGACTGGGTAGAATCGTATAAGAACTCTATACAGCCTTTGGCAATTGACAAATTTTACATCCATCCTACATGGAGTGATCCTCATCCAAATCTTATCAATATAGCGATTGACCCGGCACTTGCGTTTGGAACTGGTCATCACCCTACTACCGCTTCTTCCTTACGTGCAATTTCAAAATATGTCAAAGAGGGCGATAAGCTCTTGGACGTAGGCTGCGGCAGTGGAATACTCGGCATAGGTGCGATGAAGCTTGGAGCAACTGTAGATGCGTGTGATACTGACCCCATCTCAGTAGAGAACGCAATACAAAATGCAAAGTTAAATGGTCTGGAATTTCACTCTATTTGGGAAGGTTCTGCTACTAATTTAGATGAGACATATAATGTGGTCGTCGCAAATATAGTTGCTGATGTTTTGACCTTTATTGCAACTGATCTGAAAAAAGCGATGAAAGATGATGCTGTCTTGATTTTATCAGGTATTTTGGACAAATATGAAGAGAAAGTTCTGGCTTACTATAAAGATTGTGACATTATAGAAAAAATAGCACAAGAAGAGTGGGTGACACTCGTGTTAAAGAAAAAAGAGAAATAATATGGCAAATAATAACGAAAACAACAACAATAACAATAACAATAATTTTTTTAATCAAAATCCGCTTATCACTTTTGCGATCTTTTCGGTCGTGGTCATTTTAGTATTTAAAATGATGGTTGGTGATGGGGCAGGTATGAACTCTGGTTCAATGGCTGGAAGCTCGGCAACAACGAGAATTGAGCCTATAGACTACTCAAAACTCAAAGAGCTTGTGCAAGAAAAGGCTGTAAAAAAAGTTGAAATAGGGCAAACCTACATAAAAGCCATTTCAACTGATGGTTCTAAAATCTATACAACACGTATAGTTAAAGGTGACAACGAGCTCGTAAAACTGCTTGATAAAGAGAAAATTGAGTACACAGGTTTTTCTGAGACGAATTGGTTTACAGAGATGTTTGGCTGGTTGTTTCCTTTCCTTATCATCATCGGTATATGGATGTTCTTTGCAGGACGTATGCAAAAGAGTATGGGCGGCGGTCTCCTTGGTATGGGGAACTCGAAGAAGCTTATAAGCTCAGAAAAACCAAAAACAAAGTTTGATGATGTTGCGGGTGTTGAAGAGGCAAAAGAGGAAGTACAGGAGATCGTTGACTTTTTAAAATATCCCGGTCGTTATGTTGAGATCGGTGCAAAAATTCCAAAAGGGGTACTGCTTGTGGGTAGTCCGGGTACCGGTAAAACACTTCTTGCAAAAGCAGTTGCAGGTGAAGCAGAGGTGCCTTTCTTCTCTGTAAGTGGTTCAAGTTTTATTGAGATGTTCGTTGGTGTGGGTGCTGCGCGTGTACGTGACCTGTTCGAGCAGGCAAAGAAAGATGCTCCTTCTATTATTTTTATAGATGAGATTGATGCCATCGGTAAAAGCCGTGCTGCGGGTGGACCAATGGGTGGAAATGATGAACGTGAACAGACACTCAACCAACTTCTAGCGGAAATGGATGGATTTGGTACAGATACGCCTGTCATTATTTTAGCTGCTACCAACAGACCGGAGATACTTGACCAAGCGCTTCTTCGTCCTGGTCGTTTTGACAGACAGGTACTTGTTGACAAGCCTGACTTTGAAGGGCGTATAAAAATCTTAAAAGTGCATGTGAAAAATGTAAAAATTGATGATGATGTTGACCTCGAAGAGGTGGCACGTCTCACAGCAGGGCTTGCGGGTGCCGATTTGGCAAACATTGTAAATGAAGCGGCGCTCCTTGCAGGGCGTAAAAGTCAAAAAACCGTTAAACAAAAAGATATGTATGAAGCAGTTGAGCGTGCACTGGCAGGACTCGCGAAGAAATCACGACGTATCAATCCTAAAGAGAAAAAGATCGTCGCATACCATGAAAGTGGACATGCCCTTATGGCAGAGACAACTGACGGTGCGAAGAAGGTCTCGAAAGTTTCCATTGTTCCTCGTGGACTTGCTGCACTTGGATACACGCTTAACAAACCTGAAGAAGATAAATTTATGATGCAGCGTCATGAACTTTGGGCTGAAGTCGATGTCCTTCTTGGTGGACGTGCAGCTGAACAAGTGTTCATAGGTGAGATCTCAACTGGTGCAGGGAATGACCTTGAGCGTGCAACTGACATCATTAAGTCTATGGTACAGACTTATGGTATGACAGACATTGCAGGCTTAATGGTGTTAGAGAAGACACGTCAATCTTTCTTAGGCGGTGGACAGGCTGCAGCACGTGAGTATAGTGATAAGATGGCAGAAGAGATGGATAACTTCATCAAAGAGTCTCTTGATGAACACTATGCAAACGTTGTAGCCCGTTTAGAAGAGTACAGAGATGCCATTGAAGATATGGTAGCACTGCTTTACAAAAAAGAGAACATTACGGGTGATGAAGTTCGTGAGATCATCGTTAACTTTGAAAAGGCCAATGGCATTAAGTCAAAAGTTGTACAAAGCACTGAAACGATCGAAGAAGAGCTCAAAGAAGATGCGACAATGACAAAAAAAGAGACAAACGAGTCGGATAATGAACAGTAGCCTTTTCCTATTTCTTTTTCATAAGCACTCTCTGCGTTATTTAGCTTATGCTTTTGCATTTGCACTTCTTTTTGCTTTTTTAGATCTTGAGCTTTTTGCTCTTGTGGCATTTGCTTTTATGCTCTTTGCGGCATATGCTTTTCGAAATCCTCCAAAAATAGTACAAAACTTTGAAACAGATGCTTTGCTCTCTCCGGTAGATGGCAAAGTAGTGAGTATCGAAGAGATCGAAGATGCTGCGTTTGGATACAAGATAGTGATAGAATCTTCTTACAAAGATCTCTCGATTCTCCGTGCTCCAATGAAAGCAGGCGTGAGTGATTTGAGTCTTGTAAGAGGGACTCGCGTAGCTAAATCTTCAAAACTTTTTTCTGATCTTAATGAATATGGTGTCATCTCTTTTACAGATGAATCAGGCCGTAGTGTAAAAGTAGAACATAGACTCACAAGAAGTTTTGCTCCACTCATTTTTGATGCTAACAAGTATGAAACGCTTGAAAAAGGTGCGAGTTACGGTGTAATGCTGAGCGGTATCACAACACTTTACCTGCCTAAATCATTTAAGCTCAATGTAAACGCAGCGACACAAGTCAGTGCTGCTGAGACACTTTTAGGCTACTTTTTATAAGAGATATTAACTCTTAGCTTCTTCTGGATGCTGCTTTATAAAGAGCAGCTTATCCTCATCTATATTAAATTCAAAATAGTGTGATTCAAAACTCTCATCATCTATTTTATTCATCTGTATCGTTGCACCCTCATTGTTTTTCGCTTCAAGATAGAGTAGAGCAAGGGCATATCTGCTCTCATAATAGTGCCTGCTTTTCATAATGGAGAGCTCAAGGAGTGCTATGGCATTGGCATGATGATTTGCTGCTGTTGAGGCTACCGCACCTAAATAGAGTGTCTGAGAATCGCGTACTTTGAGCTCATCTATTAGGTGGTTGTAGAGTGTATAAGACTCTTCGAACTGTTTATTGTAAAGCGAAGCGAGGGCTAGAGCACTCTCTACTTCGTGTGTATTACTTGTCATTGTGTCGAGTTTTGCTTCGAGTTGCTTACGCAGATAGTAGAGCTGTCCTGTAATAAGGTTTGTTTGTATGTAGAGATAACGTGTAATGTAAGGACCATAATAGAGATCTCTAAAGCTAAAATGTTGCTGTTTTAAATATCTGTTGACATCTTCAACATACTTGGCAGGTTTGTCTTTGTAAAAGTGTGTATCAATGTATATCAAATGTGGCAAAATATCATGTGGGAACTGAAGTGCGAGTTTTTCACTCGCCTTTTGTGCCACATTGTAACGGTGCTCTTTCATGCCTATAAGTGTAGAGAGAGTAAGATAGAGAGGGCGTGTTTTATATCGGTTCTCAAGCCACTCATTTGCCGAGAGGTAATCGTTGGCACTGATTTGTAGAAGTGTCGTATAGAGTTCTCTCTCCTCTCCCTCATCCTCTTGAGCGACAGAATCAGCAAGAATAGATTTTAACTTTTTAGTATCTTTGTTTATCATCTTTCCGGTCATCACGGCATAGATGCCTGAGAGATAATTTTTTGCATTAAGATGGTAAGAGCGTAAAAAATGCTCATTTGCTTTGGCGATGTCACCGAGTTGTGCATAGGTAAGTGCGAGATTGTATTGTAGTATTGAGTGTTTTGGCTGTATTTTCGCGAGTTTTTGCAGCTCAAGGTTGGCTTCTCGTATTTTCATAGAGAGTGCTTTTTTGATGGCACGTGTAAGCCCCGCGTTTACATCTGAAGAGGAACTACTGCGTTTGAGATAGTGCTCAGCAGATTTGACGTTGTCTATGTAGATATTGGCATTTCCTTTTCTGATGTAACTTATGGTTTGATTTGCGTTAAATATCTTATATGGGGAGAAGTAAAATATCTTATTAAACGCAACACTTTGAGAGTTTTCAATTTTTTTACGGTAGAGCTTTTGTGCTTTTTGTGCATCAAAGAGGGCATCTTTGAGTTTGACCCTTACAGGATAGTATTTATATACTTCATTTGGGTTTTTCTTTGTTGCGTGTGTTATGGAACGTGCCGCAGCTTTGACATGCCCTGCTTTGAGGTTGATGAGTCCAAGTGCTAGTTCAGCGCGTAGTGGCTGTATGCCTTTTGTGAGAGCATCTTGAAAATGGTTGGCTGCAAGGTTAAAGTCACCTATGCGTGCATACAAAAGTCCAAGACTGAAAGTATCAAGAGGATCAGAGATCTTCTCAAGCGCATCGATAGCATCGTAGTTGTTATCATAGAGTGCATTTATTTTTGCACTCAGATGGTTTTGCACTTCAGGGTAAGCATTTGATGAGGAGTGCTTGAGTGAATTGAGTGCGGCAAGATAGTTCTTGTCGTAATAATTTACGAGTGTATAGTAGTAAGAGTACAGCGGCGAGTTTATCTCATACGGCAGGTAGGCATAAGCGAGGTCGATGTAGTACTTAAAGCTCTCTTTATCGTCAAGATGCAGAGCACATACTGCTGCGTTTATGGCGCTGACACAACGCTTTTCATTATTGTTAATGGCTCTTTGAAATGTCTTAAAAGCAGTTTTATACTGTCCGCCTTTGAGTTGGGCTACTCCAAGATTATACTCTGAAATGGCTTTTGAGTATTGGGCAATATCTTCATAAAGGCTCAGTGCTTTCTCTTTTGAACCATTTGTGTAGAGATAGTTTGCCTTGGCTATCATATTTTCAAGTTTTGTGGGTTCAATGGCGGCTGTTTTGTTCGACTCAAGCTTCTCATCGAGTATGGAGAAGTCAATGTTTTGTTTCTCTTGAGACTTTTTAAAAAGAAGGAGTAAAACTGTTACTACAATGAGCAGAGCAGTGATGACTGCAATACCGCCAAAGAGGATGATCTTTTTCTTTTTTGCCTCTTCTTCCTCGTCAAAATGAAGAATCTGCTCTTGGGCACTCTCTTGATCTAAAGCGGCATCACTATCTTCAATGATGATAATATCGTCGTTTGCTTTAGCCATTCATTACCCTGTGTATGATATTTTCTCCTACTTAAGCAAAAAAAGTGCCAAGCAGGAGCATATAGCTATTTATAAAAATTTATCTCTGCACAGACAGGGTCAACTTTGAGTAGTTTCGTGCGAGAACATACGGTAGCTGTGTGTTCACCTTGTGCGATGTTATAGAGTTGCACACTTGTCTCACTGCTCCAGACACTCCAGCCTTCGTTGTCGATTTTATATCTGTATTTGAGTGCTTCATCTGATGGATTGACACCGCTGAATTCAAGTACAACTGGAGCATCATTTTCATTGAGTCCGCCATCTTGAGAAGCAGCATTACTTGGCTGCGCTGCTACATCAACAAAAGTTGCAGGTGCAGGAGCAACGGCAGTCTGTGCAAGTGGAACGATGTCGGCAGTAAGTGCCAAATGCCCATCAGTAGTAGCTGTTGAAAAACGCTCTATAAGGTCGATGCCATAGCCTGAAAAAGCAGGAACAGGGACTTCGTTAAATACAGAGGTCATCTCTGGAATAATAGCCGGCAGAATGATCTTTATAGCACTCTCAACAAGTGCCTTAGTGGTATTAGATGCCGGGTCTTTGCCGGGAGATTTGTAGTAGATGACATCAATGTCAAATTGTTGTTTGCTAAGGTTTACAAGTAGGTGGTCATCTTCAATACCTATGGTGTTTTTATCTAGTGCGACTTTTACATTAAGATATATTTCGGCATTAATCGTACTTGATTGTATATCTACACGAAGGTTGTCAAGGTCGAATTCACCTATGGTCTCTCCCTGTTTGAAAAACTTCACTGAAGCAGGGCCTTGCGGTGTGACGACATAGTCATACCCTTTGTAAGTGTCTGTTACATTCGTAGCACCACTCTCATAGGCTGCTAAGAGTGCTTGGTTGAGATAGTTCGAAGAGAGAACAGTACTTACTTGGAAGGGCTGGGTTGCGTTTGTGATGTACTCCATCGGAGTTGTGACATAAAGTGAGCCGAGTGCAGCTGCGAGGTCAGTATCTATTACACTTGCTTTTACCGCACCGTCAAGCTGAGTGTTAAAGCCGTCGCTATCAGAGCTGAGTGTGCTAGGGAGTGCATCTATGTCAAGTTTGCCACCGTTTACTTCAAGGTTTTTGATCGAAAACGGAATCTCTTGAAGGAGGGCTACAAGGTCATCTTTCATAAAAGCATCGAGTTTTTCAGAGATGCTCTCTTTCACTGCCTGCTCAGTGTCTCCTGCAAAGAGTGAGGCAAGCCAGCTGTAAAGATCTGTCACGGCAAAGTCGGCATTGTAGTTCACAAGTTCGATAGTGACATTTTTAGAGTCCACTATAAGCTCACCATTTGCGCCAATTACGGCAGTTCCTTTGACAATGGCTTTATCCATTGTGATGGTCACGTCAATATCTACCGTAGGATTATCACTCACAAGACGCATCTTTACATTTTCAACAGAAGCGTAGAGGTTTATCTGAGCAGTAGAGTCATTTGATGGTGTTGGGGTCATAATGATCTTGGCATTGTCCATATGGTAGTCACTGTCATTGTCGGTTGTGTAGAAGTCGTATGTGAATCCATAGACATCTTTTGTAAAGACAGGTGTTCCATCTCCTTTGAGCATCTCTCTGAGGTTCACGGCATCGATGGTTTTCATAAGTTCTGATGAGAGGTAATCAAGTGAAGAGGTGTTCATTCTCAAAAGCACAGCCGGTTGCATACGTTTGTTCTTGTTCGCAAGCTTTTGAGTGAGTGTATGGCTCTGAGTATCAAGCGCTACGATGTTGAAGTATTCGCTGTTTGTGTTCACCCCAGAGACACTAAAAAGGTGTTCGTTCTCTATCTCTCTTGGTGAGTCACTTAAAACCGCCGCTTTGTTGTTTATGGTAAGCGTCATATCGGGATCACCCGTCGCGTATCCTGTTACGACACCGTTTGGTGTTACGTCACTAATGACTATTTTAGGAGTGTCATACTTTGTATTTGTATCTGTTGGGACATCACATCCTGCAAGAGTGAGCAGAAGTACCAGCGATGTAGCGAACTTGAAGTGCTTCATTATTATCCTTGGTTTTTAATTGAATGTGGCAATTTATCACAAATGTATCACGAATGTTTCAAAGAGGAAAGAGTTTCTTATATAATTTTTTTTAATGTTTCATTATGAAACATATATTAATGATTATTATATATTGAGAGCTGTGAAAATTAATTTTCAAAGAAGAGTTTAAATTCACTCCCCTTTTCAAGTTCGGAGTTTACTTCTACTTTTATATTGTACGCATCGCAAATCTGTTTGACGATGTTTAGACCTACGCCAAAACCGCCGGCAATGTCAGACTCTCTTTTATAGAGCTCAAAAATGGCTTCAAGCTTCTCTTTTGATATGCCGACTCCCTCATCTTTGATGCTGAAATATTTTGGTGTGAGTTTTATATGTATGGTCGTGTTTGGCATAGAGTATTTGATGGCGTTTGAGATGAGGTTGGAAAAGAGCAGCTCGGCACGAGCAGGAATGATGTTCAATGTTACATCTTCAAGGGAGCTTTGTATTTGTATATGTTTGGCATTTGTCAGCTCTTCATAGTAACGAATGTTTTGCTCGAGGATCTCTTTGAGGTTTACCCGTTCACTCTCCTGTGTTTTTTGCTTGAAGTTTAAAAAGGTGAGTGATTTGTAGATGCTCTCAAGCTGTTTGGTGCTTATAGAGATATTTGTAAGTATTTTTTTATCATAGACCTCTTTTTTTATGGCTCTGCTCGCACTCATCTTTAGCGCCGTTATTGGGGTGTTAAGCTCATGAGAGACATCTTGTATGAAGCCCTCTATTTGACTCATTCTGTTGTGCAGTGGTTTCATAAAGAGTTTGGCAAGAAAAAAAGATATGAAGACAATCAACACAAAACTGATGCTCATAACGCTAAGTACCTGCGTTTGGAGTTTGTGCAGCTTGGTGAAGTAGGTGTCGGTACGTACTAGGACATACTCAATGTTGAGATGTTCTTGCGGTGCAGAGGAGACTAAGACCTTTTGATTGTCTTTTTCAAAGTAACCGACGCTGTACTTTTCACTATCTTGTGTTGGGATGAGACTGTACTCAAACCCTTTTTGTTCGGGTAGTTGCAGAGTAGTTCCTTTCATCTGTGCGTTGATGATGCTTCCTGCGAGTTTGTCGGCAAGGTGTTCGAGCTTGTAGTATGTTTCACTCTCGAGTGCATTTTTTTGCGCATCGTAGTACCAGTAGCCAAGCAGTAGTATAAATATGGCAGAAGAGCCGAGATAGAGTGCTAAAAATGAGTAAAACGACCGCTTCTCCAACTCATTCAAATTTATATCCTTCGCCGCGAATATTGACAATGTGCTCTTTTCCTATATGTTTACGAAGATTTTTGACAATGGTACGGATGGCATCATTTGTGGGCATCTCATCGAACTCCCAAAAGTTCTGCAGCAGCTCATCGGAGCTGACAACGCGGTGGCGGTTCTTGTAGAAGTAGTGCAGAGACTCACTCTCTTTATGTGTGAGGTGTATTTTCTTCTCTCCATCAAAAAGGGTATGCGTTTTGACATCAAACTCTAAATTTGGAGTTATTTTGAGTACTCCTTCGAGTCCGAAGTGGCGTTTTATGTTCTCTATGCGCTGGGTAAGTTCTTCAAGGTCAAAAGGTTTTCGTATGAAGTCGTTCGCGCCTGATTCAAAAGCAGATTTGAGGTACTTCGTACTCTCAAACGCAGTGATGAATATGGCAGGCGTTTCATCATTGAAATCTCTAAGTTCACGTAAAAGAGAGATACCATCACCATCAGGAACATTGATGTCAAAAACGTAAAGGTCAAAGTTTTCCTCTTCGCTCAAACGCAGTGCTTGTTTCATACTGTATGTTTGTGTGACTTCATATTCGTCTTCTAAGTAGTCCACTAAAATGCTCGCTAATGCCGTGTCGTCTTCTAATAATAGTATTTTCATAAGTATATTGTATCGAAATAGATAGCCATCACAAAAAAATCAAATTATTTAAAAGTTTGGCAAAATTTTAAACTATCTTTTAGACTTTTAGGACTAAGATTATTATGTTTTGTAATAAACACGTAGGAGTATAGATGGCTAAAATAGCACCAAATAACAACGAAAAACAGCTTTCGGCAGATGAGTTCATTGTCTCGAAAACTGATGCAAACGGACGCATAATTTATGGGAATAAAATCTTTATAAAAATATCGGGATATTCTGAATCGGAACTGCTTGGAAAACCCCACTCGATTCTCAGACATCCAGAGATGCCAAAAATAATCTTTAAATATTTATGGGATAGAGTAAAGGCAAAACAAGAGATATTTGCATATGTAAAAAATATGTGTAAAGACGGCTCTTACTACTGGGTACTTGCAAATGTGACGGTCACACTTGATAAAAATGGCAATGTCATCGACTTGCACTCAGTCAGACGAAAACCCTCTGCAAAATCAATGCAGGTCATACCTGAGCTCTATAAGCAGCTTTTTGCAGCAGAACAGAGCGGTGGAATGGAAGCTTCTGAAAAACTACTTAATACTATACTAAAAGAGAAGGGAGAGAGT
>JALUZQ010000209.1 GCA_027011725.1 Sulfurimonas sp.
GCCTATTTCACGGGCGAGTTGAATCACTTCGTCGTTGTAGAGTCCAACCTGTTCGGGTTTGTGTGCATCAGATGAAAATGTGATGGGAATCTCAAGCTTGAAAGCCTCTTGGAGCAGCTCTTTAGAGGGGTAGGCTTCGGCTACGGGCTTTCTGTAGCCTGCTACATTTATCTCCAAGACCATATCTGCTTCTTTTATGGCGAGCAGAGCATTTTTTGCAATCTCTTTTATATCTCTTTTTGGCATAAACTTAAACACTTTGATAAGGTCAAGATGCCCGACAATGTCAAAAAGCCCGCTCTTTGCCATCTCCTCAATGGTGTCAAAATATTTTTGCCAGATCTCATCTATATCTTCGCTCTCGTATCTGCCTATGAATTCAGGGTTGTCAAATCCCCAGCCATCAATAAAATGCACAGATCCTATAAGATAGTCAACGGCTGCGTTTAGCACGCGTTCATCCATATGCCCCTTGAGGTAGTCTACTTCGTAGCCGAGTAAAATAGTGATTTTATCTTTGTACTTCTCTTTCGCTTTTAAAACATGCGCTTCATACTCTTGCATCTCTTCAAATTTCATACGGTATTGGGGGTCAAAGTCCATAGGAGCGTGGTCGGAAAAACCAAATATTTTCGTTCCCTTTTGTATGGCTGCGTTTACATACTCGTCTATGGAGCCCTCAGCATGGTTACACAGCGGTGTGTGGTTGTGCAGATCTACTATCATATTTTTGTCTCATATTCAGATATTTTATGCTATTATAGTGTGAATTAATTAATTATTCAATTTGGAGCACGTTTATGACTCAAGAAGAACTCGATGCATTGATGAGTGGTGGAATAGATATGGATGACGAAGTCTCAGAGGAAGCGTCAGCTGAAGAAAGTGTAGCAGATGACGCAGCAGAAGTTGCCGAAGAGACTACAGATGAGGAGGTCGATCCTCTTACTGCAAGTATAGAAGCTGCCGAACTCCCTTTACCTGCGACAAATGAGAACAAAATGGTACATCAGCTTGATGATGTCACTAAAGAGAGTGAAGAAAAAGCAACAGAGATCTTTGACATCATTGAAGGCATCAGCAGTGACTTGATGGAAAAAGAGGAGACTTTGAATGATATTTTAAAAGCACTTAATGCGAACGTTGACCTTTTTGGAACACTCACGACGAAGTTTCCTGATATTGAGACATTTCAAACGCAGCTCAAGATAAATGAAGATGCGGTAGAAAAGACGAATGAAGTGATAGAGTCGCTGCAAAACAGTGGAGATGCCATTATGAACGTGATGGATATTATGCAATACCAAGATATTCACAGACAAAAGATAGAGCGTGTTGTAAATGTTATGCGTTCACTCTCACGTTATATGAGTACACTTTTTGAGGGTAAAATAGAAGATGAAAAACGTGTCTCTTCTGCAAAACACATTGAAGGTGACACCGGCAATGATGTTGCTTCGACTGATGATATAGAAGCGTTATTAGAACAATTTGGAAATAAATGAAAAAAGTAGAATTACTATCTCCTGCGGGAACTTTAGAAAAATTAAAAATAGCATTTGATTATGGCGCTGATGCCGTTTATGGTGGAGTGAGTCATTTCTCTTTGCGCATTAGAAGTGGAAAAGAGTTTAGTTTTGAAGATTTTGAAGAGGGCATAAAGTATGCTCACGAACGTGGTAAAAAGGTCTATGCAACCATTAATGGTTTTCCTTTTAATTCACAACTCAACTTGCTGAAAAAACACATATTAAAAATGGGTGAGTTAAAACCTGATGCGTTCATTGTTGCGACTCCAGGTGTTTTAAAGCTTGCACACGAGCTTGTGCCCGAGATGCCTTTGCATCTCTCAACGCAGGCAAATGTAATGAATGTGCTTGATGCACAGGTCTATGCCGATA
>JALUZQ010000210.1 GCA_027011725.1 Sulfurimonas sp.
TACAGCATGATCACTACTTCTTTTACTCTTCATCTGCTCCATCGGATAGGATGCCAACATCTGAGGTATATGTTTTAGATGCTGATTTAGACCTATAAGGGAGTCGTTTGCATCATTTCCCTCTTTAATAATTACATCACGAATTGTCTCCACAAAAAGTGCATTAATTCTCTTGATATCTTCTAAATAAAAATGCTCATAATAGACATTTGTAATTTCAAGAGAAAATGTTTTTAAAAACGCCTTTAATTCATGGTTATCTACTAACTTGGTAACTGTTCTAAAATTGACATCGCTGGAGAGATAAATATGCAATCTTTTCTCAGTTATTTCTCGCGAAAAGTCTTGAAGGTTGAGGGCGATATAGATTAGCTCCAACTCAGGTTCAATTACAAAAAGAGTTTTATCAAGATTTAAAAACATTTTTACAAGCAGTGCATTAGAGATCCCATAAAACCATAAGAAAGGATGTCTTGCAAACTTTTTCAGCATTGCTTCATATTGTGCTGTAACTTCATCTATCGGTTTTGTGGCATAAAAAATCGTCTTTTCTTTTGTATCGTAAAGATTGACATTGATAGGGTCTTTCTCATCTACAAAAACTTCGTACCTTTTATTTTCTGCTAATGAATACAGTCTTGCACCAAGTACGGGATTTGTTTGCATAAGTGCCTCAAGATTTTTTTCATAGAAATTCATTTTTATCCTTTATTATTAAACTTTAGAATGAAATTGTCATATCATAAGAAAAAATTTCACTATAAAATCTAAGTAAGCAAGAAAGATACCACTGAAGAAAAGAGAGTCCAAGACCGAAATAAAACGGTCTTGGAAAATTAAAAAGAAAAACTACTGAAGTAGTCTTAGTACATTTTGCTGAACAGCATTGGCCTGACTCATAGCGTATGAACCGGACTGCGCAAGAATGTTGAGTTTTGAAAAGTTCGCACTCTCTGCTGCAAAGTCGACATCTCTGATCTGACTTTCAGCTGCTTTGACGTTAACCTGTGTAACTGTAATGTTATTTACAGTACTTACAAGCTGATTTTGTACAGAACCAAGATCTGAACGAATTTTGTCAAGCATTTTTTGTGCTGATTCTGCTATATCCATAACAGCCATAGCACCTTTAAGTGTTGTTACACCTGAGCTAAGTCCTTGACTTTTGTTTTCAATATTTCCATTTGCATACGCACCCATCGCACTCGCCTGATCAGCTGTAAAGTTACCACGAATTGAGCGAAGGTTAATTGTTGCCTCTGCTACCGTGGAGTCAATACCAGCACCACTACCTCCACTTACAACAATATCCCTTGCATCAAGTCGTGTAAGTGTCAAACGACCGTAGTTTTTAGCAGCACTCAAACCACCGAGTGAACCACTTGTCATACTTACTACTATTCCTCGACCATCAAGTGAACGAAGATTAAGATTACCTCTGTTGTCTATAGATGCTTCAACACCGGTTTGATCTTTAACAGCATTGATAGCCGCAACGAGTTTTCCATCACTATCGTTTGCTTTGACATCGTTGATGTTACCAATATTAACACCATTAATTTTTAGATCTTTAACATCCCCACTTGTAACTGCTTTACTACCGGTAGCAAGTACCTGCCATGAAGCTCGTACACCTGTTTTGACAGAGTTTTTATTGATAGTCTCAGCAAGAACACCTATTCCTGTACCGGCACCTGTAGAGATAACGACACTTTCAAGTTTGATATCGTTTTTACCATCAACATTTTTAAAATTAAGCGTCACGCTTCCCTCAGCAGTAATCACTTTACCGGTCTCAAAACGGGTATTACCGATTTTATCCGAACTTGTTGCACCAATTGATGCTTTTACAGACTGATTGGAGTATGCACCAATTTGAAACTCTTT
>JALUZQ010000211.1 GCA_027011725.1 Sulfurimonas sp.
TTGCAGGTGAAGTTGATACGCAAACGCAGGCACAAAAGATCCAAAGCGTAAAGCCAAATATTATGACATCAAAGTACAAAACAAAAGGAACGCTCACCATCGCTGAACTTTTTAAAAATCGCGATAAATATGTAGGAAAAACAGTTACTGTTCGCGCAAAGGTTACGAAAGTCTCAACGCAGATCATGAAACTCAACTGGATACACCTTGAAGACGGCAGTAGATTTATGAATATGGATGACCTTGTTTTTACATCGACACAAACGCCGCCAAAAGTTGGTGATGTGGTTTATGCAACAGGAACAGTCGTAAAAGACAAAGATTTCGGCTACGGATACTTCTACCCGCTTATCATTCAAGAAGCTACTTTTCGTAAATAATTTTTAAATTAATCTTAAACAAGAGAAATATACTCTTGTTTATGATTATACTAAAAGTTTTTATACTACAATAGCACCAAATAAATAAAACACAAGGATTTAAATATGCCAAAGATTAACAAATACGTTGACATTGACACAGTAGAAAGAGAAGCAAAAAAAGATTTGATCGATCGTCACTCACCATTCATTACAGTACCGGGTGTAGCGAAAAAAGGTGAAATGCTTGCAGTAAATGTAAAAATGGGTCAAGAGTACACTCACCCAGATGATTTTGATCACTACATTGAAAGCATCACTCTTTTTGACGGTGACACTAAATTAGCAATGGCTACTTTCGTACCGGGAACTCTTGGAAATGAGAAATCTCACGCTGAAGTAACATTCAACATCCGTCCAATGAAGAAAAAACTTAACCTTGTAGCACACGGTTACTGTACTAAACACGGTATCTGGGAATCAACTCCTGAAATCGTAGAAGTGACTGAGTAGTCATTACTTTTCTTCCTTGAAGGGCTTTTTCAGCCCTTCATCTTTTTTTATCTCTTTACTCTATTCTATATGCAACGACGGCTCATCTATATAAAACCCTTGAGAGTAGTCAATTCCCAAATCAATTACTTTATCCATAACAACACTTGAGTGGACATATTCTGCAACAGTTTTCATACCAAGCTTTTTAGCAAAGCTTACTATCGTCTCTACAACGATGAGCGATGAAGGGTTCACATCAATGTTTTCTATCAAAGAGCCATCTATCTTGATAAAATCAGCCTCAACTTGTGTCAAATATGAAAAGTTTGAGTATCCACTTCCAAAATCATCTATGGCAATCTGCGCGCCATAGCGCCTGACTTCAGATATAAACCTATCAACACGTTTAAAGTCTTTAATAGCCTCGCTTTCTAAGATCTCAAATGTCACACGGTTTGCTGCGTTTGATTTTTGCAAAGTATCAAGAATAAAGTTAAACATCTCACTACTCATAATATCTTCTATAGAGAGGTTTATACTAAACTCATAATTGCTATCTTCAAAAAAATCAAAAGATTTTGTGATGATACATTTTGTTACACTATTATAGACTTTAATGTTTTTTGCCACAGGAATAAAGATAGCAGGAGCTATGATCTTGTCTTTAGCATCAAGCATTCTCGCAAGGCATTCATACTTCACTACTTTTCCGGTTTTATTGTCTAAAATAGCTTGATAGTATGGAATGATCTTCGACTCTTCAACAGCTTCTCTTACCGTATGTGACATATTAAGATTTCGGCTATATTCATCTTCTAAGTGCATTCTGTCTTCATAGATCCAGTAACGTACACCCTTTTGTCTGGCATACATAAGAGCCATTGAAACTTTTGAAAAAATATTATAGCTATCGCGTATGGAGGTTGAGCCCAATGTAAAGTCGATATATATTCGAGCTTGTCTATACACAACATCTATGGTTGAAATTTTTTGAAAAATTTCAACCATAGATGTTGTGTATAGACA
>JALUZQ010000212.1 GCA_027011725.1 Sulfurimonas sp.
TTCGGATGAGTCAAGAAACAGCTCTTTTTTATGTATTGTAGAGAGTGCAAAAGATATTTTGCTCTTAGAAGAGAATGGACTCTTCGATGGAAAATATTTTGTTTTGGATACGCTTGAAGAGTTAAGCATTTCACATCTTGAAGATATCGTGGCAAACGGAGTGAATGAAATTCTTTTTGCACTTACACCTTCGATTTCCAATGATGCAGTAATGCTCTACATCGAAGATAAATTAAGTGCATATAATGTGAACTTCTCTAAAATTGCGCAGGGTGTGCCAACAGGGGTAAGTTTGGAAAATATTGATTTGCTCTCTCTTACAAGAGCATTAGAAGACAGAGTGAGGGTGTAATGAAAATTTATGTTTTTTTAGTACTCTTGGCACTCTCACTCTTTGGAGATGATTATGAGTTCTGTGAACAACCAGAAAAATACGACGCTGCAAAGGGAAAAATAAATATTGAAGATGTGAAGAATGACGCATCAAAAGAGAGTATGGAGCGCTGGTTAAATGGAGGTTTCGCACTTGAGACCTACAAGGTAAACTATATTTTACCTTATGGCTACTCAAATAAAAACTACAAACCAAAAGGTCCCTTGACATATGACAATATAGAAGCAGAACTGCAAGTGAGTTTAAAACTTCGTGTAGCAAAGAATCTTTTTGGACTCCATGAGTCTTATTATCTCTCTTATTCCCACCAATCCTTTTGGCAGATCTATGTAAAATCTGCTCCATTTAGAGAGACGAACTACAACCCTGAAGGTTTTGTTATTTTTCCTGTGAGTGATACTTTCTCCATCTTCCAACTACGTTCTGTCAAACTGGCAATTGCACATAAGTCAAATGGACAGCCTAATACAGAGGGTGTAGATATCAATGGTGTTGCTCTTGAAAATCTCTCAAAAAGCATTAACTATGTCTATACGACAATTCGAATGCAACACGATACTCTCATTACGGACTTCACTCTGTTAGCTCCAATGGGAACGGGAGAAAATTTGAGCGATAACCCTGATATTATGGATTATTGGGGATATGGTAATGTAAAGTTTACATATTTTTACAAAGAGCATATGTTTACACTGATGCTCAGAGGAAATTTCGATACACAAAAAGGGGCGGCAGAAGCAACATACTCCTATCCACTCCATAATAATACAAATCTTTATATCAAACTTTTTACCGGATACGGAGAGTCTCTTATTGATTATAATAGAGATTTGAGTAAAGCTTCCATTGGTTTTAGTTTTTCTAGGTAGTATTTATGAATAGACAAAAAGCCCTTATGCGTCTTATTTTCTCTCTTTTTATTATGCTCCTTTTTACAAACTCTCTGCTTCTTGCATCATCAAATAGTAGTGCGATGAACAGTGCTATAGAAGCTGAGTTGGATGCAGGGTTTGAAGATAGTTTTGATGATGAGATTGCTGATGAGTTCAGTGATGAATTTGCAAATGAACAACAAAAAGAGTTTGACCCATTAAGCGGATATAATCGTATGATGACAAACTTTAATGATGGACTCTATAGACATGTGGTCTTTCCATTGGGACGCGGGTATAGAAAAATAACACCAAAACAGTTTCGCGAGAGTGTTGGAAACTTCTTTCTCAATCTCGAATATCCCGTACGTTTGGTTAACAATCTTTTGCAGTTGAAGTTTCAAAACTCTTTAGAAGAGACAGAACGTTTTGTTGTGAATTCGACCATAGGTTTGGCAGGTTTGTTCGATCCGGCCTCTTCGTGGCTGGGAATAAAAGAGCATGATGAAGATTTTGGACAGACCTTAGGACACTATGGTGTTGGGGGAGGGTTCTATCTTGTACTTCCTTTCTTTGGTCCCTCAAACTTAAGAGATACTCTCTCTCTTGTAGTGGATTGGCAGGTAGATCCGTTCTTTTATCAAGAAGGAAGAAGTTACAATCTGCTTCCTATAAATTTCTGGCAATCAATTGGCTTGAAATCTTTTCAATACTTTAATCAATATTCTGATAATATAGAAGCCTATGAAAATTTAACAAAAGATGCAATAGATATATATCCGCTGCTTAAGAGTGTGTATGAACAAAATAGACAAAAGGAAATAGAAGAGTGATACAAGGATTTAGAAAAAATATAGTGATTTTATTTGCGGTAATGTTTTTGGTACTGCCACTTGCTGCAAATGACTTGGAAGATCTAAGAACTACCATGGAGTCAAAAGTAGAGGAGATTTTAAAAACTTTGAAGGATCCGAAGCTTTTACAATGTGAACAGGATATGAAGATCTCAAAACTTGCAGATGGTATGTTCGATTATGAGTTAATGGCAAAGCTGAGCATTGGCAAAAGGAATTGGAGAAAATTCTCTGCATCCCAACGTAAAGAGTTCATAGACCTTTTTGTCATAAGAATGAAAGAGTCCTATACACAAAAGGCACATCTTCTAAGTGATGAGAAGGTGACTGTAGGAGATGCTGTACAAGTAAAACCAAACCGTGTCTATTTAACAGTATTGATACATGGCTCCAAGAACAACACAGACATTAAGTATAAATACTACAAAGATAGAAGTGGCAAGTGGTTGATCTACGATGTGGAGATAGCAAAAATCAGTATTTTACAGACCTACCGTGCGCAATTTGCCGAAGTTTTAAGCAGTAAAAGTGTAGAAGAATTGCTCCATGAACTTAAAAATCCAAAAACAAAAAAGATATCTTCTTAGTAGATGAAACTCGAAGAACTCTACTTAAAACTTTTACGATATCCAAAAACGGTTCTAACGCTTATTATTGCGTTTACAGTACTTATAGGGCTTTTTACTCTCAGGCTTGACATTGATGCTTCGGCTGAAACACTGCTTTTAAAAGATGATAAAGATCTTGCATACACCCGTCAGGTCAATAAAACCTATGGAAATGCCAACTATTTAGTCATTGCCTACACACCAAAAGAGCCATTGCTTGAGAATACAACTTTAGCAAACATTAAAGCTTTAAGTGATGCTCTTGAAAAAGTGCCTAGTGTTGATTCTGTACTTTCTATCTTAAATGTACCCTTACTGCAAGACCCTTCTAAATCTATTGCAGATCTGATGAAAAATATTCCAACTTTACAAAGCGGTGCAGATAAAACACTTGCAAAAAAAGAGTTTTTGAGTAGCGCACTCTATAAAGAGCATTTGGTGAGTAAAGATTTTAAAACGACCGCTATTCTTATAAACCTTAAAAGAGATGAAGAATATTTTGATGCTCTCAATAAGCGTAACGCATTGCTCTCACAACAGGAGAGTGCTGCGTTTCAAAGAGCACAGAAGAAGCTAAAAAAAATTAGAGACAGACTGAGAGTAGAAAATCATGAGACAATAGTAAAGATACGTGAGATTATAAAAGATCAGAAAGGTCAAGACCAGCTCTTTTTGGGTGGGGTAAGTATGATTACCGACGATATGATAAGTTTTGTTAAATCTGATCTCAAGACATACGGGCTTATCGTTCTTTTGCTTATTATATTGATAATTTGGGCAATTTTTGGCAAACTGCGTTTCGTATTTATCTCTATTTTTATTATATTTCTATCTGTCATCACAATGACAGGAGTTTTGGGACTTTTAGGGTTAGAGATAACGGTCATCTCTTCAAATGTCATATCCCTTCAGATGATCATTACCATGTCTTTGGTTATGCATCTTAGTGTTCGTTATAAAGAGGTGTTAAGAGAGTATCCAAATCTGCAACACAACGAAATCATAGCTAAAGCGACAGCATCTATGCTCAAGCCGAGCTTTTTTGTCATACTCACCACTATCGTAGGTTTTGCATCTCTTGTAACAAGCGGGATTTTACCAGTTATAGATCTTGGATGGATGATGAGTATAGGTGTACTCATTTCATTAGTGATGACTTTCTTACTCTTTCCGGTGTTGATGGCACTCTTTAAAAAGAGAGAACTCGGGAGTGGTTTCGAAGAGAAGTTTTTATTGACAAAGCATCTGAGTGTATGGGTAGAAACACGTAAGAAAACTCTTCTCTTTGCTTCAGTATTGGTTTTTTCCTTGAGCATATGGGGAGCATTTTACATAAAGGTTGAAAACTCTTTCATAGATTACTTTAAAAAAGATACTGAGATTTATCAGGGTATGAAAGTGATAGATAAGCAGCTTGGCGGTACGACACCACTTGATGTTATCATTGACTTTAATGATGTTCCGACAGAGGCTTTAGCAGAAGAAGAAAGTGATGCAGACTTAGATGAATTTGATGATTTTGAAGAAGAACTCAGTGTCGTACAAAACAAAGACCAGTACTGGTTTACCAAAAATAAGATGCAAAAGATTGAAAAAATACATGACTATTTGGACTCTTTACCTGAGGTTGGAAAAGTACTCTCACTTGCAACTATGATAAAAGTAGCAAGGGATGTCAACGGTGGGGATGATCTTGACAGCGTTGCGTTTGCATATCTGTATAATAATCTTCCACAAAAATATAAAAGAATCTTGCTCCATCCCTATCTTGACATAGAACATAACCAGGTTCGTTTTACGCTGAGGGTGATTGACTCGATGCCAGGACTCAGACGTGATAGACTTTTAAAACAGATTCAAAGAGAGATACATACAAAACTCGGTGTGGAGAAGAAAAATATCCATTTGGCAAATATGATGGTGATGTATAACAATATGCTCCAGTCACTTTTTAGCTCGCAAATTATGACTTTGAGCATTGTAGTACTTAGTCTTTTTGTCGTCTTTCTCATTCTCTTTCAATCTCTGCGTGTTGCGCTTATTGCTTCTGTGGTAAATCTCTTACCTGTTGCGACCATTTTTGGAGTGATGGGATGGAGTGGTATTTCTTTGGATATGATGACGATTACGGTTGCTGCAATTAGTTTTGGTATAGCTGTGGATGATACCATTCACTATATTTATCGTTTTAGAATAGAGTTGCAAAAAGATGGGAACTATGTTGCTGCAATGCATAGAGCGCATGAGAGCATAGGGAGTGCCATGTATTATACGACGCTTGTTATTATGGCAGGATTCTCAGTACTTATGTTATCGAACTTTTATCCGACTATCCATTTTGGGCTTTTGATAGTGTTGACAATGTTTATGGCAATAGTAGCAGATCTACTTCTCTTACCTGTACTGCTTTTATGGATAAAGCCATTTAAGCTTGTCTCTAAAGAGAAAAACTAGCTTTCATATATTTTTCAATATCCTCTTTTGCAAGCTTTTTGTTTACAAAGAGCTCATTGGCAAGGACACCTTGACCTAAAAGCATATCTGCCCCGTCTTTATAGGTAAGCTGCTTCTCTTGAGCCAAAGCTAAGAAAGGAGTGACTTTTCCATATATTGCATCTGCGACATAGCGTGTATGTTTGAAGATATCTTCTATCATCTCTTTGGGAGCAGGGAGTTCTGTATCTTGCAGGCCTGCACTTGTTGTATTGATGACAAGGTCGTACTCAGAGACTTTAAAGTTATCCCAGCTATTGACACTACAACCAAAATCTTGAAAATATGCTAATCTTCCTTCACTGCGATTAAGTACAGATACTTTAATGCCTTCATCTAAAAAACGTATGGCAAGTGCCTTTGCCGTACCGCCTGCACCGATGATTAAAACCTTTTTAATATTTTGAAATTCACTAATGGCATATAAAAAACCATCTGCATCAGTGTTGTATCCTATGAGTCTGCCATTTTCATTGATGAGGGTATTGACCACGCCTATTTTTTTTGCAAAGCCACGTACTTCATCACAGGCTTCAAACGCAGCTTCTTTGTGCGGTACGGTAACATTTGCACCGGAGAGTTTAAGCTTAAAAAAGGTCTCTTTGAGCTTTGTAGAATCTTCTAAAAGTGTTCTTGTGTAGCATGCTTTGTAGCTTAGATGTTTAAAAACGGAGTTGTGCATTAACGGACTGCGCGAATGGGCAACAGGATTGCCGAAGATTGAGAAGAGTTGCACTATTTTTTGTCCAAATCTTCAAGCGAGTGGATGAGTGCACCGAGTTTGTTGTTTACTTCAAGGTACTCAAGCTCATTTTGACTATCAGCCACGACACCTGCACCGGCTTGAAGAACGACTTTGTCCTCTTTTACCATAGCAGTTCTAATGGTTATGGCACTGTCCATATTTCCATCAAAACCGAAGTAGCCGACACTTCCACTGTAAAAACCGCGTTTGATGCCTTCATACTCTGCTATGAGCTCCATCGCACGGATTTTAGGTGCGCCTGTCATTGTTCCCGCTGTAAAGGTCGCCATAAACAGGTCAAACATATCTTTGTCTTCATTTATTTCAGCCACAACATCAGAGACGATATGCATAACATGAGAGAAGCGTTCTATGTGCATAATGTCTTCTACCTTCACACTACCGGTCTTTGCTACACGCCCGACATCATTACGCCCAAGGTCTATGAGCATCAGGTGTTCTGCAAGTTCCTTTGGATCATTGAGTAGTTCTATCTCAAGCTCTTTATCACGCTGTTTTGTACTTCCTCGTTTCCTTGTTCCTGCAATAGGGCGTAGAAGAATTTCACCTTCAGTGAGTCTGACCATAACTTCAGGAGAAGAACCGACAATGCTAAAGTTTTCATACTCCATTAAAAACATATATGGAGAGGGGTTTTTTGTGCGGAGAATTCTGTAAAAAGAGAATGGGTCTACTTTTATGTGTCTTGTAAAGCGGTTTGTCATAAGTATCTGAAAAACATCGCCACTTTTTATCATCTCTTTTGATTTGTCAATCATCTCAAAGAACTTCTCTTTTGAATGTGCAAAAGTTCCTTTGTCATTTCCAATATTGTAAACTCTATGTTTGTAAGTATAGGTGC
>JALUZQ010000213.1 GCA_027011725.1 Sulfurimonas sp.
CCCCAAAAGCCAGAGCAAAAGCAGCTGCACTAGGTATTGATGTTGAAAAGCTTCAAGCGAAAATGCCACAAAAAGTACTGCATGCAGAGGATGTTGACGAGTATGTCACAGAGAAGTATTTTACGCCAAAAGCTTTGAAACTATTGCAAGAGTATAAACTAGAGAGTTCCCTTTTTGAACTGAATCATAAGATAGACAGTGATGAAGTGCAAGCCTACATCGATGCCAATGAAATAGCACTTCCAAAGCCACTTTCGCCAATGCAAAAGGCAATCATTGCAAATGTAACACGTTCTGCTCAAAAGCCCATTTATCATATCTACGAGTCCATAGATGCGAAACTCTTTGAAGCACATCAAGAACAGAGCATTACAGCGTGGCTTGTAAAGATTTTTGCAAAAGTGATGATGCGGCATGAGAGTTTTCGTGCGCAGCTTTTAGACAATGCTTTCTCCATCGTTCCAAATGCTTCACTCTCCATCGCTGTAGCCGATGATAAAAATCTCTATATGCCTGTTGTCAAAGATGCGAACAGACTTATGATTTCTGAGATCACAGAACAACTCGCTGCATTTAAAGAGAAGCTCAAAACAAACAGCTTCACTACCCAAGATATGCAAGGGGGTACCTTTGGCATCTCAAATCTTGGAATGCTCGGTGTTGCACGTTTTGATGCGATGATAAACAAAGATGAGAGTGGTATTGTCGCGGTCGGTGGCATATCTAATGGAAAAATAAGTGTAACACTCACAGCAGACCATAGAGTTATAAACGGCTACGAAGCAGCACTCTTTATGCGTGATATTAAAAAAGAGGCGAGTGAGCCTTTGAACTTTAAGGAGTAGTTTTGTGAGTGATATTGTTATTTATGAAGATGGAAATGTTGAGTTAAAAGCTACACTTGAGAATGAGACCGTTTGGTTACGACAAAATCAAATAGCAGAAATTTTTGAAAAAGATAGATCTGTTATAACAAGACATATTAATAATATTTTAAAAGATCGGGAAGTTGATGAAAAAAGCAATGTGCAAAAAATGCACATTGCAAATTCTGACAAACCTGTAAAAATCTATAGTCTTGATATTATTTTAGCAGTCGGATATAGAACAAACTCTCCTAAAGCAATGAAATTTAGACAGTGGTCTAGTAGAATTTTAAAAGAATACATTATAAAAGGCTACGCCCTCAATCAAAAAAAGCTCCAAAAACAAAAACTAGATGAACTTGATAAAACAATTTCGCTCATAAAACAAGGTTTAGAAAATCAAGAACTAAATCTCGCTGAGGCAAAAGGTTTTGTAGAAATTGTAGGAGAGTATGCAAAGTCTTGGGCTCTCTTACAGGGTTATGATGAACAAAGTCTGCAAGAAATTACACATACAAAAGATGAAAAATTTGTACTTGATTATGATGAAGCAAAAGAGGCTATAGCGGAGCTTAAAAAAGTGTTAATGAAAAAAGGTGAAGCTACAGAACTTTTTGGACGTGAAAAAGCAGGAGAATTAAAAGGAAACTTACTTAATATTTACCAAAGTTTTGGAGGTGTTGATTTACTACCTTCACTTGAGGCAAAAGCGGCGAATCTTCTTTACTATATCATCAAAGGGCACCCTTTCAATGATGGAAATAAGCGCATAGGTGCTTACCTTTTTGTACTCTTTTTACATAAAAATGGCATCTTGTACAAAAATGACGGTGAACGTAAAATCAATGACAATGCTCTCGCATCGATTGCTCTTTTAGTAGCACAATCAAATCCAGATCAAAAAGAGATAATTATTAAACTAATTATGAATATGCTTTATGAGGAGTAGAAAAAATGTATGACATTATTTACATAGGCGGCGGACTGAATTATGCGGGGGCGATAGTCGCTGCGAAAAACGGAAAGAAAGTGGCACTTGTTGAGAGTGATTTGAATCAGCTTGGTGGGGTGTGCCTACAAAAAGGATGCATTCCATCCAAAATGTTCCTGCACTACTCCAACCTTGTTTATGAGTCTCATAATGAGATACTTGAGGGCTCACTGCGTTTAGATATGCAAAGACTCTTTGAGAAAAAAGATGCTCTGCTGAAAAGTGTCACAAAAGTGGTGCAAAAGCAGTGTTCTCATTTTGAGTTGATTGAGGGAAAAGGAAAGTTGATTGCACCGCATAAAGTGGAAGTCAATGGTAAAGTGATAGAGGGAAAATATATTGTCATTGGGACAGGTTCTTCGCCTTTTATTCCTGAGGGCATTGCTCACAATGCGAAAGATATTATCATCAGTGATGATGTTTTAAACTTACAAAAACTGCCGAAAAAAATAGCCATTTATGGAATGGGAGCAATTGGACTTGAGATGGCAAGTTTTTTTGCAACGGCGGGTGTGGAAGTAACTCTTATAAATAGAGATGACAAGGTACTCAAAAATGCACATCCAAGCATTGAGAGTGCTCTGCAGATACAGCTTGAAAAACTTGGTGTAAAGATTCTCAGTAATCATCCTGTTTCTAAAGCGACATCGACAAAAAAAGGTGTGCATATTACCTATGAAGATGGCAGCAGTAACTATACAGAGATGCTGCTTGTTGCAACAGGACGACAACCGAATGTAGATGTCATTGCATGCGATGCAGTAGAGGTAAAGCGTGGTATTGTTACCGATGCTTACTTTGGAACGACACTTGAAAAACATTACGCCATAGGAGACTGCAACGGCAAACTCCAACTTGCTCACGCAGCCCGCGCGGAAGCTTTGAATGTCACAGAGCAAATCTTGGGTAAAAACCCGCGTGCGCTCAATTTAGAACATGTTGTGAAATTCATTCATACTCTGCCGATGAGTTACGCTACAGTTGGAAAAACAAAAATGCAACTAGAGAGTGACGGTATAAAATATAAAGAGAGCCTCGTTACGCTCAATCAGTTCACCTACTCGGTGTATAACCATGCAAGCAAAGGTTTGATGGTGAGTTATGTGGATGAGGAGGGCTTTATCTTGGGTGCTGAGATCTTAGCGCCAAACGCTGAAGAGCTCATTGCCACGGTTGCTATGAGTTTAGCAGGAGAGATGGACGCTGCGCAGGCAAAACGCACCATCTTGGCTCATCCGACTTTTTCTGAAGCCTTAGAGAGAACATTTTATAAGTTATGATTGTGTATAAGTGGGGAGAACTTGGGTACACAGAGGCGAGAGAGAAGATGCAAGAAGTTCACACACTTGCATGTAAAGATGGGCAAAATCATCTTATTCTCTGCTCACATCCCAATGTTTACACCATTGGCACAGCGGAAAAAGAGAGTTTTGCTGTGGATGTCATGCAAAGTGACAGAGGCGGCTCCATCACCTGTCACTCTCCCGGTCAGAATGTTTACTATTTCTGTTTTGTAGTGAAAAATCCTGCGAAATTTTATAAAAAGGTGCTCACAGCGTTTGAGGTTTTTTTTATGAAATATCTACCTGAAGTAACTTACAACAAAGATCAAGCCGGTTTTTACATCCAAAACCGTAAGATCGCCTCGCTTGGGTTTCGCTATTCTCAGGGTGTATCTTTGCATGGAGTCGCTCTCAATGTAGATGTCGATTTGGATTTTCACTCACAGGTGCGTCCTTGTAATTTAGACGGCATTGTACCGACCTCCCTTGCAAAAGAAAGTATTCATCTCACGCAGGAAGTAGTTAATAAGGAAATAGTGCACTTTTTGGAGGAGAGTTTTGACGATGCAGCCGTTTAAGCCAAAGGTAAAAGCTCCCGCTCCCGAACTACTGCAGAGTATGCAGGCGGTATTGCAAAATAACCATCTTACAACGGTATGCGAAGCAGCGGCCTGTCCCAATAGAGCAGAGTGTTACAGTCGTGGAAGTGCAACTTTTATGATCTTGGGAGATGTCTGCACACGAGCCTGTTCGTTTTGTAATGTAAAAACCGGACAGGGGCAAAAAGTGGATGTTGAGGAACCGCTGCGTTTAGCAAGAGCCATTCAAGAACTGGATTTAAAATATGTTGTCATTACCTCAGTGGATAGGGATGATTTGAAAGATTATGGTGCTGGACATTTTGCCGCTTGCGTGAGAAGCATAAAAGAGCACAATCCCGAGATAAAAATAGAGCTTTTAACCCCTGATTTTCGTAACAACAAAGCTTCTCTAAACGCAGTAATAGCAAGTGATACTCATAAACTTGCACATAATCAAGAGACGGTGCGTCGGCTGAGTAAAAGTGTGCGTCCACAGAGTGATTATGAGCGTTCGTTAAAGGTTTTGGAGTATTATGCTAAAAACTCTGACAAAATCATCAAATCATCTTTGATGGTGGGGCTTGGAGAGCGTGAAGACGAGCTGCGTGAGAGTATGCGTGAGCTTTTGGATGTCGGGGTAAGTGAGCTGACCATCGGGCAGTATTTACAGCCTACACCAAAGCATCACAGGGTTGAAAAGTATTATGATGCGCAGTTTTTTGAAGATCTAAAGGCTGAAGCGTATGCAATGGGATTTCAGGCGGTGGCTTCTGGAATATTAGTGCGAAGTTCTTATTTTGCAGAAGAGTTATAGGGTATTTATGATCAAAAGCTTATAGAATAGATAATTCTCAAGTCATTTCTATCTTCTCTTCCACCCTCTCCACTAAGCAACAACTTTTCAGAGGCATCACTTTGATTTTTATAAGAGTAACTGACTCTTAATTTTGAATAATCGTTGATTTTATACTTCACATCAAAGTTAAACTCTGCAAAATCATCAATCAGTTTTTCAGTTTTTGAACTGACATCAACATAGACAAGTCTCACTTTTAAATCTTTCCTGACTTTCTCATAGGACACCCAAATTTCAGAAGTAATATACAGCATCATAAATTTGCTGTTGAATTTCATCCATTTCTAAAGGTTCTACACCTAAAGCAGTTTTATAACCATACATCGTTTTGATATAGTCGAATGTCAGTTTAAATTTTATATCCAGCTTCGCAGCTTTGATTTTTCTCTCAAACTCTTTATAAATTGCATAGGAGACAAACGAAAGAAGAATATGTGCTTTTATTCTTCTCTCCAAACGATGATAGATTGGTCTTATCTTGAGATCCGTTTTTGAGATTCTAAAAGCCTTTTCCACATCATATTGATTTTGATAATGTTGAATAATTTGATTGGGAGGCAATGTGAAATCGTTTGTAAAAAAGCCTTTGATTCCATCGAGTTTTGCATCCTCTTGGATCTTATGCTCATCAATATTAAAAGTGATATCACATTGTTCATTTCCAAGTTTTAAAAACTTGGCATATCCCGACATTTTGAGATCATTTTTTGTAAAGTTGTTTGACCGTTTTATCTTTTTTTGCAATCGTTTGAGTGCTTTTTCTCTATTGTATTTATCCTTTTTGGCTCTTGTTTTGGAATAGGTTAGAATCAACCGTTGTTTAATTTTTATAGAACATTTTTGATTGTTCATATCTTTATAAACAATCTCTTTTTCAATCTCTAATGTGTGAATGGCACCGTCATCTAAAAAAGGAAGTTGTGTAATCTTTTTTTTGAGATCATCAGGGATATTTTTGATTCTCGCTGCGAGAATATATTTGTAGTCATGATTTTCAAGATAAGCAATATTTTCGTTGGTAAGCATACCTCTGTCAGCTACAACTATCGGTTTGGTTGCAAGTTGAAATTTAGTTTGGAACTTTTGGAGTATATCGGTTAATGTATGCCCTTCGTATTTATTTCCTTCATACACTTCAAAGCTTAATGGATATCCTTGTAGAGTTGTAAACAGACCAAGCTGGATTTGAGGACGAGCGAGCTTTCCCTCTTTGGAAAATCCTATACGGCGTAAATCATCTTCACTCCCACTCTCGAAATAGAGTGTTGTGACATCATAAAATGTTACGGTGATACTGTTTTGCATAATTGTTCGTGTATGGTCAAAAATACACATCTCAATTTCTGATTTTAAATCATCATGATAGAGTTTATCCAAGAAGCGATAGATTCTATTTTTATCGATCGTTTTTTTCTTATAGATATGCAGATAATCGATAAGATAGAGCTTACTCCCGGGATAAAGCAATCTTGAAATAACGAGATTTTTAAAAAGCTCTTTTTCGCTTACAGAGTTCAAGAAGATGGAGCTACATCCAATATCTTTAAAAATCTTACCAAATACCAGCTCATCTCCGATAACTCTAATATCTTTATTGGAAAGCTTTTTATTTTTGGATGCATAATCGACTACATCAAAAAGTGTTGGAGAAAGCTCTTTTATTCGTTGCAAAGCTTGTTTGTAAAAAGATTCTAATTCTTCACTTTCTTTACTACATCCGATAGTCTCGATAACTTTATATTTTCCAGATCTTTTGGAGATGATTTGAATACTCACACTTCCACTTGCATTTCTTTTTTTTCTAACAAACATAATGAAAGTGTAGCAATTTTCCTCTTGGGACACCAAAAATTTGCTTCACAAACTGCTTTAAATCCCTAAAAATAGGGATTTTATTTTTTGATTTCCAAAAAGTGAGAAACTCAGGAGGCAAACTTGGTAAGGGTTTTTATGCTCCTATCCATTTTTCTTTCATATTCGAGTTGCAATAGCTCATGTAAAAACTGTATGTACTGCCAGTTCTCTTTTGCTGCGGTTGCGGCGATACCGTGAAACTCCTCTGCAATATGCGGGAGTTTGAGCGCTTGGCATAAAGAGCCGATCTTTGCTTCTATCTCCATAGTGCGCCTCCTATCATAAAATGTGTCGCGTAAAGACAAAAAAGTGCCCCAGGAATCAATGTGTCATACTCTGGTATATCCCTGTTT
>JALUZQ010000214.1 GCA_027011725.1 Sulfurimonas sp.
GAGAAGGAGTATATTATGTTCAAGAAGATTTTATTATTACTATGTATGGGAATTATAACGGTTGGATTTGCAAGTTCGGATTATGACAGAGACATTACAGTAAAAGACCAAAGTAGAAACGAGAAGGTTAAAACTGTCTTTCGCGAGATGATGGATAGATATGAAGAGAAGGACTTGGATGGTTTTTTCTCATATGTCTCTGAAGACAGATTCTTACAGGATTATATGCTTTTTTATGAGGCTATAGAGAAAGACATGCGTGAATATGACACGCTGAGTATTGACACTTGGGTTGATAAAATAACAGAAGATGGTGTAAAAAGATTTTTGTATGTCAAATGGGAAAAGAGATATGACAAAGTGGATAGTGATACACAGATACAAAAACTCGGCTATTCACGATTTTTATTTGACGAAATAAACGGGAAATACAAGCTTATAGGACTTGCAGGCAATAACTTTTGGGGAGAGAGTCTGCCAGAATGGAGAGAAGAAGTTCCTCAGATTGCTGGGCAAGAGCCAGAACAAACGTCAGGAGAGCTATCGACTGCTTTACCTGATTTAGTGGTTGTAAATGTAACGTGTACTGGCACATCAATCGCGACAATAACATTTTCACTGAAAAATATAGGACAAGGAGCGACACAAAGTGGTTCTATAGAATGGAGTGCCACAAATGGACCTGATAATGGCTCTGGAGCATACGCATCAGATTTACAGGCAGGAGAAACAAGTTCCCAAATTACGTGGATAGATAGTTTTTATGGTTGTAGTTCCGGTACTGTTACTGTTGATCCAAATGATTTAATACAAGAGTCTGATGAAAGTAATAATCAGACTAATTTTTAAAGGGGGGGGGAGTAAGATGAAAAAATTACTACTTCCTATAATGGTAGTTTCATCTCTGTACGCTCAAGCTACTAAAAGCAGTGATGAATGGAGTGCGAGTGGACGATTGAATGCGTACCTGCAAAACATCAATGTTGTAGGAAATGATTCTGCAAACAGAGATGGGACGACACATAATGAAGAGCTCTCTTTACACGCAAAAGGTGGTGTAAAAGATGGTGTCGCCGGAGTTGATCTACGTGTGAGAGGAACAAATGATAAACGTATTCAAAAAGATGGTGCGACAATCTTGTACCTGCATACTTATTATAAAGATAAAGCATGGAATCTTGAAGCAGGTGATGTCGCTTCTTCTCTTAACCCTTATGTCTTCTCTGCAAGTTTAAAGGGTGCAAAAGCAGAGTACAGATCGTTAGAGAAAAAAGATACTTTGAACTACGCCATCATAGCGGGTGTGAAAAAAGCGGCGTGGAGAGATTTTTACTATGCTGATGCTAACGAAGCACCCTCCGCACAATCAGGTGCTTTTGCCGTGACATATCTGCATGAGAGAGCAAAAGAGATACGATTGAGTGCTGCAGCCTACAAAGATGACTTGGATTCCGGTGGTGCAGATGCACGTATAGATGGGAAAAAAGGCTATACCTTTGGGCTTGATGGAAAATGGAGATTTAACAAGTATGTGACGCTTAAAGGGTATGGAGCCTATGCAACAGGTACTCAGAATCTGCGTGCAAATGCTCCGTATCACGGAGCGGGAGCAGTGACATTGAAACTCTTTACCCGTCCTGTGCTCAGATCTCTCAAAAGTAATTTTATCTACCAGCGGGTAAGTGCGAAATATATTCAATTTCAAGGAACAGGTCCACAAGACAAAGAGGCATTTGAAAATGCAAATGAGTGGAGAATCAATAAGCAGTTCAAAGCGCGCTTGAATCTCAAAGCGACACGAGATAATGTAGATAATGACGATCTTAATGCTACGCAGAAGATTTATTATGAGCAGGTAATGCTCTCGTATTATCCTGAGTTTATAAAAAGAGCCAATGTCGATATGCGTTTTTCAAACAAAGATGTAAAAGGTAGAGGTGCTGACGATAACCAGTACATTGCAAGTATAAATATGCTTGTAAGAAGCCGCAGTGGACTCAGATATGGTGGTGGCTATGAGTACACACATGCATTAGATAAGAACTCTACAGCTACATCATCAAAACAGATCATAAATAACTATAATGTTTTAGTAGGGTATAAAGCACATCTTTCAAAAGTTCGATCTTACAGAGTTAGCTGTAAACTGAGTTATCGTTTCATATTTGATGCACAAGATACAGTAGGAGTAAAGCTTGATGCAGGTTACACGCATAACAAACGTCTCTCTGCAGACTTTTATTATCTACTTAACAATACAGACAGAGTGGCGCAGAACGATACGAAAAACAGTACCTATCAACTGCGTGGGACGTATAAGCTTGATGCTAAAGGCAGAGATGTCGTGCGTCTGTTGTTAGAGAAACGTGATGTTAATGTCGATAATGACGTAGCGAACAGTTATGATGAGTATATTCAAAAGATATCACTTGTTATGAATTTTTAAAAGGGGTTTGAGATGAAAAGGAGAAATTTGTTTATGGCAGTTGCCTTATTGATGTTTGGTTTGAATTTAGAGGCTAAAAGCTTGACAGCTACAACACCGGTAGCACCTAGCGAGGTTAAGAGTAGTCAGCATGCTGAAGGACGTACGCAATTTGTCTTGAATGTTCCTGTTAATATTTATATGCCAGTCAACACCCCTGTTAAATATAGGCTGACGAGAGGCAACAACACTTATAGTGGTGTAACAACTGGAAAGAGCCTTGTGTGTTATTTGACTAACAAAAATAGTGAGCCGATAAATGCCAAAGAGGTTGAGTTACATGATGGACGTTATACAGTTCATTTTGAATTTAAAGGAATGTCTAATCATACCGTACAAAGAATCACAGAATATAGGTGTTGGGTTAATGTTGAACTTAAAGAGAGTTCACACCCTAAAGTTGCAGCTTGGCTACTCCTTTCAGAACATTCACAAGGATATATTCGAGGTTCCTTAAAATAAATGCGTTTTTTCCTTCTGACTCTTTTTTTGAGCACGCTTCTTTTTGGAAACATTGCCACAGTGGTTGACAGCATCGGCTCTTCCACACTCTTTCGAGCAGGGAAGAGTTATGCTGTGACACCAAAACAAGCACTCCAAGAGCATGATAAAATAGTGACAGGAGAGGATGCAAAGGTAAAGATATTTTTTCAAGACAATACAGCAGTATCGCTTGGAAAGAGAACAACATTTGAGATAGATAAGTATCTTTTCGATGCAACGCCAAAGTCAAATGTAAAATTCAGTGTTGCAAAAGGATTTTTTAAGACGGTAACGGGGCGCATTGGAAAAATAGCACCAAATCGCTTCAAACTTAAAACAAAAAATGCAACCATTGGGATCCGAGGGACTGTTTTTGCCGCTTATGTCACGGCACAAAAAGATGATGTATTTTGTACAGATGGTAAGATCATGATTTTTACATCAGCTGGTGAAGTGGGTGTCGATGCCGGCAAGCGAGCAGATGTCAGAGCAGGAGTAAAGCCTCATGTTGTGACATATACTCAGGCGCAAAAAGAGGAGATGCTTAAAAAATCGGGTTGGAAAAGTGGTAAATCACTCAAAGAACTCATAGCCTACATAAAAGCAAACTTCAAAGAACCACTTCGTAGTCAACTCCTTGCAACGATTAGAAATATTTTGAAAAAAGACAGTGACAGCCGCAAAGTATTTCTTCCAGCAACGAAGAAGCAGTGGGAAAATGCAGATGATATTGGCTTTATCGATGAACTCACGCTCAATGGAAGAGAATTTGACTCTCTTAATGAGAGAGAGATAGAGTTTTATCCTGAAGATCTAGAAGATGGCAGGGTAGTTGTGAAAGGAATTTTGGAAAGTGAAGATGCAAAGATCCCGCTCTCTTCTTTGTATGTTGAGGTAAGTACGGATGGCGGCAGCACTTGGAAAAGAGCGAAAGGACATGCTGAATGGGAATTTAGTTTTACTCCTGAGTTTGAAAAAACCTACGAGTTTGGCTTGAGAGTTGTACAAGAAAAAACACTTGCCTCACCTCACGCAGCAGATCTTTTGGTATTTGAAGAGCTCAATAAAGATATCAATCCTGCCTATCTGAATGATTTTGACAAGGGTGTAAAGCTTAATGATAAAAGTATTCACTCATTACCGGCTAAAGTTATAACAACCAAACCAATTGTCGTGAAGTTCAAATCATTTGGACAAAAAGTTATAACAACCGAACCTATTGTTGTGAAGTTCAAATCGTTTGCACAAAAGGTCATAACTACCGAGCCTATTGTTGTGAAGTTCAAGTCATTTGGACAGAAGGTTATAACAACTGAGCCAATTATAGTGAAATTTAAATCATTAGGACAAAAGGTCATTACAACTGACCCAATCATTGTGAAGTTTAAATCGTTTGCACAAAAAGTCATTGCAACCGAGCCAATTGTTGTAAAATTTAAAGCTACACCTCGTGACGATCTCAAAAGAACTGTACCGAATGTGGAAAAAGATAGATCAAAACTCTCTCCAAGCAGTGATAAATTAGACAGAGAACTACCAACAGCGAAACGTTATAAAGACAATAAACGAAGTTCTAAGCAACAAACTGGAGGGAAAAATCCTACTCAAAAAGAGTATAGAAATAACGGTGTTAATTTTGATAAGAAAAATTTACCTGTAGAGCATAAAAAAGTAGATAAAGAACATTTGCCAGGTACCCATGGAGGCAATTCGCCTTCTGGAAATTTACCAGGTAACGTTGCTATACCTGATGCACATACAGGAGATGCACACACAGATGTTGACATGAACAATCCAGGAAGTTTTGATGGAACTTCTCCTGCCGGCAGTGGTATGAAAGATGGGATGTTTGGACAAGAAGCTGCCGATTGGGAAAGCGAAGTGGGAAGTAATCATCATGGATGGAATGATATGAACTCACAATCAAAATATTATCAAATGATAGGAGCAGGAGATGTCGCTCCTCACATGGCAGGAAAGGATACATTGGATTGGGAGAAAAAACATGGTTTCCATAATAGTAAATATATGGAAGATACTATGACAAATACTCCCGTTCATGCTTCCTCTTATTTGAAAGAAGGAGAAAAACTAAGTCATAATAGCGATGAAGATGATGCTCCGGATGGAGAGACAAAAGCTGCAGACGATACATCTTCGGATGGAGGCTTGACTGATCCTGAAGGGGATGATGCGGCTACAGACTACGCTCATAGTGAGGATGCGTACGATGATGATCCATATGGGTTTAAAAAAGACAGAAGTGGAGAAGATGAAGATAGTAGTGATGATTCATCAACTGATAATTCAGACTCTGATCAGGACGATGACAGCTCAACTGACAACAGTGATGATTCTGAAGATGAGAGTTCAACTGACAATAGCGATGATTCTAATGATGACAAAGATAAAGACAAAAAGAAAAAAGAGAAAGAGAAAAAAGAAAAACAAGATGGTGATGACGAAAGTTCATTTGGACAAGGTGGTGAAGCAGGTGGTAGCGGAAATGTAGATCCTGCAGAGAGTGGATATGCTCCTACTCATATGACAGGGAAACAAGCTGCTGCTATGGAAAAAACCAAAGGTCTTATGAAAAATGGTGTAGGGTATGTTGGTGGAAAAGCAGGTGGTAGTGGAGACGGGAGAGTTGATAATCATGATAAAGGAAATGGTGTAGTTGTAGTTGGTGGTGGTGGACAAGATAACCCTAATGATGACTCAGACGATGGACAACTACACTATAGTGGAAGCAGTGTAGTAGGTGGTAAAGTAAAAATAACTAAAAAAGAGCAAGCGGGTGGCAATGTTCATGTTAACGATCATTAGAGAGTTGCTTATTTGAAAAAAAGTAGATTGATAGCTTTGGAGCTTGCTATTGTATTTCTTCTTTTTCTTGGGAGTTCTTATCTCTATATACTCAAAGTACAGCTTTTTGAAGATCTTAACAGCAAGATTGTCGATTCCTATTTTTTACTTAGAGGTGAGAAAAAGCCCAGTGATAATATTGTCATTGTCGACATAGATGAAAAGAGTCTGCAGTTTCTTGGACAGTGGCCATGGTCAAGGGATGTCATAGCGAGGATTATAGAAAACCTGACAGCTGCACAAGTCGGTATAGTCGGGCTCGATATTATCTTTGCAGAAGCGGACAACTCATCTCCTTCAAAGGTTTTAAAAAGACTTGGACTTGGGTATGAAAATGTTCCTGATTATGACAAAGTTTTAGCTACAGTATTGCAACACTCTCTTGTCATAGGTGGCTATATGTTTGATTTTCAACAAAAGATACAGCGTGGAGTCGAGCCAAATATTGCTGCTATTATCATACAAAAAAATTTTAAAAATAGAGAATATCTTCCTAAAGCACAAGGTATTATAAGTAGTATAGAGGTTCTGCAAAAGAGTCTCTACTCGAGTGGTTTTTTTAACACCATTCCAGACAGTGACGGAATAGTGAGAAGTACACCTCTGCTTGTGCGATACAAGGAGAATATCTATCCATCTCTAAGTTTGGAGATCCTGCGCTTGGTATATGGGACAAATAAGATATCTATTGACTACACAGAAGCGGGTATAGCGGATATCACACTCGGTAATATATCTATTCCTACAGATAGATTTGCTAGATTGAGCATTAATTATTATGGTCGGGCGAAAGTTTTTAAATATATCTCAGCAGTTGATATATATGAGAACAAATTTGACAAAAAAGCGATTGCAGGCAAGATAGTTTTAATAGGTACAAGTGCCGGAGGTCTGCTAGACCTGCGGGCAACTCCCTATGAAAG
>JALUZQ010000215.1 GCA_027011725.1 Sulfurimonas sp.
TTATAAAGGCATTTCGTCCAAAAGCTAAATAGATTACTATATAAAATACTATATAGTAATTCGAATGCCAACAGGGCAGTGGTCGGAGCCTGTGATGTAATCAAGAATGAAAGCATCTTCAAGGCTTTCGGCTAAATCTTCAGATATAAAAAAGTAATCAATTCTCCAGCCAACATTTTTGACTCTTGCGTTTGCCCGGTATGACCACCAAGAGTATTTGTCTGTTTTATCACCGTGTACATAGCGAAAAGTGTCAATGTAACCATGGTCTAAAAACTTATCTATCCACTCTCTCTCAATAGGTAAAAAACCTGATGTCTTTGCATTTGCTTTTGGATTTTTAAGGTCTATTTCACGATGTGCTGTATTTACATCACCACAGACTATGATACTTTTTCCCTCTTCTTGCAGCGCTTCACAGTGAGCTAAAAAATCATCATAAAATTTCATTTTATGTGCAAGTCGCTCTTCATCTTTTTGACCATTTGGAAAGTAGACATTAAAAAGGACTATATCTCCATAGTGTGTTTCTATGATTCTTCCCTCGTGATAGGTGTCAATATCAAGACAATTCGATATGAAGTCACTCTTAAGAGTGCTAAAAGTAGCAGTGCCGCTATAGCCCTTTTTTTCAGCAGGGTTAATGATGACCTCTTCAAACTCTTTTTCAAAAAGGTTGTCCGGTATCTGCTCTTTTTGGGCTTTAATCTCTTGAAGACATAAGATGTCCGTATCACGTTCATCTATCCATTTAAGTGCCTCTTTGTTAGCGACAGCGCGTATTCCATTGACATTCCATGAAATGATCTCTATTGAATCTGACATTGTAAAAATCCTGTTGTATTGAGTAAAGAAATGAAAGTGTTATTCACTAGGAAACTCCTAGTGAAAGAGAAGGGTGTTGATTATACGAAATCAACTTTTGTAACGTGGTGTTTGAGACCAAGTTCAGCTGGAGTACAGCCAAGTGCTAAACCTACCATTTGTTGCATATGAAGTACAGGAAGTTCAACTTCGCGTCCTATAGCTTCAGAAGCATGGTCTGCTTGTGTGTCAAGCTTAAGGTGACAAAGTGGACAAGGTGTTACCATCCAGTCTGCATTATTATCCATCGCACCTGCAATAGCGTTCCCTGTAAGGGCTGCTGCAGTATGTGGAGATTGGAGTTCTGCGTGGAAACCACAACATTTGTTTTTCTCATCATAATCAACATTCATACCACCACAAGCGATGATGAGATCATCAAGTGAAGTAGGGTTGTATGGATTCTCTGCAGATTTATGTGTTTCATTTTGGAGTTCACTTGGACGAATGTTGTGACATCCATAAAATGGTGCAATGTTAAATTGGCTAAGAGGAGTCACTACCATCTCTTTGAGTTTATCAAGACCGAAGTCATCAATAATTGCATAGAGAAAATGCGTTACAGGTGAAGTTCCCTTATATTCAAGTCCAACTTCTGCAAGTTTTTCATTGACTTTTGCTTTGAGTTCTTCATTGTTATCAAGTCTGTGTTTTGTCATTGCAGTATTGAGCTGACATGTATTACAGATAGTAACCATAGTAAGACCATGTTTCTCTGCATATGCAATGTTACGTGCATTTAGAACAAGAGATAAGAAGTCATCATAATCTTGTAAGTGTGAAGCACCACAACATGAAGCTTCTGTAAGTTCTACAAGTTCAATTCCAAGTTTGTTAGCGACTGCCATTGTTGACATCATTTGCTCAGGAGTACTCTGTTTTGCGGTACATCCTGTAAAAAGTGCGTATTTTAATTTTTCCATTCTTTAACTCCTAGAACTTTGCAGTTGATGAAGATTTTACAAGTTTTTTAATCTCATCAAGATTTTCTGATTTTGTAATGCCCCATGGTGGAACGATTTTGCCTTTGGAGAACATTTTAAGTGCAACAGGAATATGTTTCACAATCGCAGGACCTTCAGAGTAAAGCACTAAGCCACCCTCATCAAGTACACCGTTTTTAACGATTGATTTTTTAAATCCAACTGCATGACGGACTGCAACATTATTTTTTGCAATTCCCTCTTGGAAGGCCATTTGGTGTAGTTTCGTGATTTTCCCGATAGGGTTGATCTCTTTTGGACATGCTTCAGCACACTCAAAACATTTTACACAGTCCCAAACACCTTGTTTCTCTTCATTAACATCTGCAAGTCTTGTCTCTGAATGGTCACGAACATCAGCACTGAAACGATATGCTGCAGCAAACGCAGCAGGACCGAAGAAGTCTTCATTATGTTCAACTGCAGGACAAGCATAGTGACATGCACCACACTGGATACAAAGGTCAGCATCATCAAGTGCATTCTCTTCTTCTGGAGATACAAGATTCTCAGAAGTTGGTGCTTCATCTATTTCAGCAACAAGGTATGGCTGCACAGCAGCATGTTTGTCCCAGAAATCAGCTTTATCGATAATCATATCTTTAATAGCTCTTTTTTTACTTAATGGCTCAATAGTAAGCTCATTTCCAAAGAGGTCTATCATATCGTTCATGCTCTCTTTACAAGCAAGTGTTGAGCGGCCGTTTACTTTAATAGCACAAGCCCCACAGATACCGTGACGGCAAGATCTTCTATATGAAAAGCTTCCATCATGATCCCATTTGATTCTGTTTAATATATCAAGTACAACCTCTTCAGATGTTACTTCCATATTATAATCTTCGTAGTACGGCAGATAGTCTTCATCAGCATTAAAACGAAATACCTTGAAGTTTACATTTTGTGTTGTAATTTTATGTTCTGTACTCATAAGTTATCCTTAGTAATTTCTTGCTTTAAGTTCGTGTTTTCCAAGAACAACGTCCATGTAGTCAAGGTTGATATTTCCATTCTCATCCATATACGCCATTGTATGTTTGAGCCAGTTTTCATCATCACGAGTCTCATAGTCTTCTCTGTAGTGAGCACCACGGCTCTCTTTACGAGGAAGTGCAGACTCAACAATGAAAAGTGAGTAATCAAGCATATGACCAAGTTCTAATGCTTCTTGAAGTTCTGTATTGAAAAGTTTAGATTTATCTTTGATACGAATATTTTTAAATCTTTCTCTCAGTTCTTTTACTTTGTCAACTGCAATCTGAATAGTCTCTTCAGTTCTAAAAGCACCTGCATTTGCTGTCATACATTGTTGCAACTCTTCGCGAAGTGCCGGAACTGTTTCATCTCCATTGTTTTTCAAAATGAAGTCGATTTCTGCAAGTGCAGTTGCCGCATCTTCTTCTGTAGCAGGGCGAAGTTCGATCTCATCGATCTCTTTTACCATAGTCTTACCAACGTAACGACCAAAAAGAAGTGCTTCAAGGACAGAGTTCGCACCCAAACGGTTCGCACCATGAACAGATACACAAGAACACTCACCAGCAGCATAGAAGCCCTCTACAAGCTCTTCATTGTTTTTACGAACATTTCCTGCAATATTTACCGGAATACCACCCATTGAGTAGTGTGCAGTTGCAGAGATAAGAATAGGCTCTTTTATCATATCAAGTCCGAGGAAAGTAATAGCAAGTTCACGGAGTTCAGGAAGTCTTTCCATAATTAAGTCTTTACCAAGGTGTGTGACATCAAGATACACAGCATCTTTTCTTGGGCCTACACCACGACCTTCACGGATCTCATTTAAGATAGCGCGTGATACAACGTCACGAGATGCAAGTTCAAGTGCATTTGGAGCGTATTTTTCCATAAATCTTTCGCCTTTAGAGTTATAAAGACGACCACCTTCACCACGAGCTGCTTCAGAGATTAAAACACCGTTTCCTGAAAGTCCTGATGGGTGAAACTGTACGAATTCCATATCTTCAAGAGGAAGACCATGACGCGCTACGATACTTAGACCATCACCAGTATTTGCATGTGCATTTGAGTTGATCTTATAACATCTTGCATATCCGCCTGTTGCGAACATTACAGATTTTGCATTGAAAATTGCCATTTGCATATCACGAATGTTAAACGCAACGACACCAGAGACTTTTCCATCTTTATAGATAAGATCAGCAGCATACCATTCATCCCAGAATTTCACACCTGAGCGGAATGCTTGCTCATAAATTGTTTGAAGAAGAGTTAAACCTGTTCTGTCTTTTGCGTAACATGCACGTGGAGAAGATTGTCCTCCAAATGGACGTTGTGCAATTTTACCGTCTGGTGTTCTACTAAACGCAGCTCCCATTCTTTCTGCCCAGCGGATTGTTTCCGGAGCATTTTGGCACATAAACTCAACAGCATCTTGATCTGCAAGGTAGTCAGAACCTTTTACAGTATCAAACTCGTGTAGTTCAACGCTGTCTTCATCGCTAAACGCAGCGTTGACTCCACCTTGTGCAGCACCTGAGTGACTTCTTAGTGGATGTAGCTTTGTGATAACAGCAACTTTTTTGCCTGCATTTTGCAACTCTCTTGCTGCTGCTGATCCCGCAAGACCTGCTCCAACAACGATTGCATCGTAAGTATAAATAGGAATACTCATTAACTTTCCTTCAATAAAGAACTAAAATAATGCTGATTATATCGAGTATAGACTTATATTAGATTAAATGTGGCGTATATTGGGGGGAAGTTGCTTGGTGTTACAAATTGAGACATATATAAGTAGCTTATATTACATCTCTTTTTGTGCGAGGTCTCTGACTTGAAGGATTTTATTTTTACCGATGCTCTTCGCATATTCGAGAATCTCTTTTGCTTGTTTGAGTGCCTCTTCTATAGATGTGTTACTTGGTTTGATGACAAAACCACCAGAGATAGTGATCTGAGTAGGACCATGATTAGGAATGTTGAACTTCAATTCTGCAATACTCTCTCGAATAAGGTCAACCTCTTTAAATGCCTGCTCTTTTGTTGGGCGAGAGAGAATGATAGTGAACTGGTTGTAGTCAGTACGTGCTATGACATCAACAGGCTGCTCATGTAAAGAGATGGTGTAAGCAACTTTTTTTAGCATTGCTTGCGCGATCTCTTGTGGAAAAACACGTTTTGATTTTGAAAAATTATCTATTTCTAAAAGAGCAACTGCTGTGAAATTGGAGTCTTTCATAGATTTTTTATGTGAATAAGAGTGCAGCAGACCTTTGTAGTTGTTGATGCCCGTTACAGGATCAATAAGATGCGGATTGTCATTTACTTGTGTTTTTCTGTTCATTCGAAGTGCTATAGCATCTGCTTCCATAGAAAATATTTGATAATCTCCTTTGTTTTTATTAACTTTAAAGAGATAGTTTATGTCTTCATAAATTGAGGTAAGCATTTTTCTATACCAAAAGGTTGCAAGAAAAACCAAGAAGAAGATAACTCCGACAGCGTATTTAATGAGTTCAAATTTTTGTTCATTATAATTAAGAGATTTAAGGAGCATTGTATTTATATGTTCATTGAGTTTCTCAAACGCAGCAGTATGATTGATGTTCTCTTTTTGTTTTTGCGTGTAATATGAGTGTATGGCATCGGTGAAATCAACGGTTGATTTATAGAGTTTATTAAGATCGTTGTTGTACTCTGCACTGTTTTGAAGGATGAACTGTTCAAAAATATTGTACTTGTAAAGTGTGCGAAGTTTATCAATGTTTTGAAGCATTTTAGTACTTTGTGCGTTAAATTGTATAAGTGCGAGTTCCATATCTTTTTCATGTGACTCTACAAGACCTTTTGCAATTTGTTGTTCACTCTTTAAAATGTCAACCTTGCTAAAAGAGAGTTGCTGCTCAAGAACGAGCATGAGCGACAAAAACGCGACAAAAAAGATAAAAAAGAGATACGTACTTAAATTTTTAAATATAGCCTTGATAGAGTGCTTCATATGATAGTTTTCCTAATAATGTTATAATCGCCTATCATTCTATATCGGCAGTAATTAATATATGCTTAACAAAGAGAAGTTTATTTGAATTTAGAAAATTATTTTATATCACAATTTAACAGTAGGCACATTGGAGACGATGGTGCATGCATAGATAATATGGTGTATTCTAAAGATGCATTTTTTGAGAATGTGCACTTTAAACGCAGCTGGATGGGCTGTTTTGAGATAGCACAAAAAGCGATGCTTGTGAATATTTCAGATGCCATAGCCATGAATGCCACGCCCAAATATGCGTTGTTGAGTGTAGCAATGCCAAAGAGTATGAGTAAACATGAGATGCAAGAACTCGCTTCAGGATTTCAAAGTATTGCAAAAAAATACAACATTGATATTATCGGTGGAGATACTATAAGCAATATAAAACTTGACATCAGTGTAACTATAATCTCTACTACGAAAAAAGCTCTGCTGCGTTCACGAGTACGAGAAGGGTATCTGTTTGCTTATACCGGAAGTTTGGGAGAGTCTGCAAAAGATTTGAAAAAACTACTTCGTGGTGGCAAGATCCATAAGCAGTCGAAATTTACAAACATCGTGCTGCGCCAAGAGTTTGTGGAAAAAACTGCACGATATTTGTCAGCGGGAATGGATATCTCAGATGGTTTATATAGTGATTTGGATAAAATTACATCATTAAATAAAATAGGGCTTACATTTTTTTCTTCAATTCCCAAAAGTATAGGCTGCAGTGGTGAAGAGTATGAGATGCTTGTTGCGTTTGACCCCCGTAAAAGAAAAGCGGTAGTGCGTCATGCTGCTCAAAGTAGAACAAAACTTACTATCTTTGCAAACGCAGCACGAAGAAGATATGTTAACAGATGTAAAGCACATCATTTTTAAATAGGAAAATAAATAATG
>JALUZQ010000216.1 GCA_027011725.1 Sulfurimonas sp.
AACTTAAAAAGTTTCACTTTTGGACGCTCATATATCACTTCGCCGTTATGAAAAACCTTTGCAAAGTTATAAACACTGCCATCACGCTCTTCTATAAGTGTGAGTATAACAGTTTTCTTGTGTGAGGCCTTTTTGAGTGCCTCTATCGCCGTAGGTGCAAACGCAGTTACAGCCGAAAAGTTATCATAATCAAAACCTGTAAGTGCTACTTCAGGAGCAACGATAATGGAATTTTCACCTGTGTTTTGTATAAGAGAGAGTAGTGTTTGCAGGTTAGCACTATAGTCATCTGTTGTTTCAAATGAGAGTGCGCAGAGCGAATGCTGCGCTTGTTTAGAAGTCATCATCGAAAGAGAGAGAACCTTTTGAATAGTTGGCTACATTTCCTTCAAAGAAGTTTGTTTTTTGGTCATTGAATTTTGCAAAATCATCGACCCATTTAATAGGGTTTGTTACATTGTAAATTTTTTCAAAACCGACTGATGTCAGTCTATCATCTGCAAGATACTGAATATACTGTTCTACAATATCATTTGTCAGTCCAAGAATCTGCCCTTGCGTAATATATTTTCCCCAGTCAGACTCAAGTTTTACAGCTTGACGGAACATATCGTACACATCTGCTTTTAACTCATCTGTAAAAAGGTCTGGTCTCTCTTTTCTGAGTGTATTGATGAGATTTTGGAACAGTACAAGGTGTGTCACTTCATCACGTTGAATAAAACGGATCATCTGTGCAGAACCGAGCATTTTGCCAGAGCGTGCAAGTGTGTAGATGTATGTAAAACCACTGTAGAAGTAGATACCCTCTAAGATTTGGTTTGCAAAACAGGCTTTTAAGAAGTTCTCATCTGTCGGATTCTTTGCAAGTTCCTGATAAACCGCTGCTATTGCATCGTTTTTATGTTTGAGCATCATATCTCTGCGCCACAGATCATAGATCTCTTCAGAATTTGTTGAGATGCTATCAACCATTACCGCATAACTTTGTGAATGGAGTGCCTCTTCAAATGACTGGCGCACCAAAATAAGGTTGATCTCCGGTGCCGTTACATAAGGGTTCACGTTATCTATGAGGTTATTTGTTTGGAGTGAATCCATAAAAATCAGCTGTGAAAGTGCTTTGTCATAGGCTGTTTTTTCTGCATCTGTAAGTTGTTTATAGTCATTCACATCACGGGTCATATCGACCTCTTTTGGAAACCATGTGTTGTTGAGCATCATCTCCCAAAGATTATATGCCCACTGGTATTTGATATTGTTAAGTTCAAAAATACCTGTTGGATTTCCACCGAAAACTTTTCTGTCATTGACGTTTTCAGTTGAATCTGGATTATATATCTGTTTTCTGTTCATTTAAAATCCTATCCTGTTTAAAGTTTTTGATTCTATCATTATGTCCATTAAAAACTGATTATTGGCTACAATATACATTATGAAATTCACAACAAACAGACTTCTTGGTAACAAACATATACAGACAAGTTATGCAACACTCTTTCGAAAACCATTTTTAAAAGATTGGAGCCAAGAAGAGTTTACTCTGAGTGATGGAGATTTTATTGAAATCTATTGGCAAAACAAGCCTAAACGCAGTGAGAACAAAAACATAGTGCTCCTCTTTCATGGGCTTGCAGGCTCTTATAAATCACCCTATATTCAAGGTGCTGTAGATGCTCTATGCAAAGAGGGTTTTGCCTGTGGAGTTGTACACTTTAGAGGCTGCGGTGATAAAGAGAACCGACTTGCACGCTCCTACCACAGCGGTGAAACGCAGGACAATCTTGAATATCTGCTATATATTCATAAAACATATCCTGATGCTAAAAT
>JALUZQ010000217.1 GCA_027011725.1 Sulfurimonas sp.
AGCTCTTTCATATTGAAAGGTTTTGTGATGTAGTCATCTCCCCCTTTTAAAAAGCCCTCTTCAATGTCCTCATCCCTATCTTTTGCACTTAAAAAGATTACAGGCACATCCATGCCTTTTTCACGAAGCCTAGCAACAAATTCACTCCCCTCAACTCCGGGAAGATTTCTGTCCATAATCAGTAGGTCAACATCCTCTTCTTCAAGGATCTGCTCTACTGTTTTCGTATTTAAAAAGCCAATAGTTTCGTAGCCCTCTTTTTGAAGATTGTACTCTAAAAGTTCAAGCAAATCCTCTTCATCATCTACAATAACTATGTTTGCACTCATTGTTTACCTTTCGTGATTTTTCGTATTATATAGATTTTTTATGAATAAAGTGCTAAAATGAGGGTAGAAAGAAAAAATGGGAGGTTTATCGTGTTTGTATCATCATATAATACATATCTCAGTGCCTCTCATGTAGAGACAAATAAAAGACAAAATCGCTCAGAAGATTTTACACTCAAAAAAGAGAGTAAACAATCAACTACTGCGTTTGAGAAGGTTACAGCAGAACAAAAACTGCCTGTGAGTTATATCTCTGCGTTTAAGGTACTGCGCAACCAACAAAAACTCCATGAGCAAACGCAGCAGACACAAAAAAGCAAGTTTGCGAAGGTAAATCTGCTCAAAAATGCCCAAAGCGCTTACAAAGAGAACTCAGTAATGTTCTCATTTATCAAAAAACCAAAAGTACCGCTCTCTGGAGTTCACACAAAACTTCCAACGAATTTTTCTACAACACTCAAAGCGCTCAATACCTACATAGAAAATGACAACTACTATAAAGTAACTGCCTAGTCCTCTTCTATCCACGCATCCGTTTTTAGCACTCTACCATCGTCGAATTGTTTTATCTTAAACGCAGCCTTGCATTTTCCATCTTCCAAGTCCATCACTGCCATCTGTAAAATCTTTTTACATCTTTTTGGAATGTCAAAATGCCCTTTCATCCCTGTCAAGAACTGCTTAAGTGGTACTTTTGCATCCATTCCTATGACATTGTCACGACATCCTGTAAGTCCTATATCGCTCAGGTACGCCGTTGCGTTTGCTATCTGAAAGTCATCGGTGCCTACGTGGGTATGTGTGCCAATAATACCGCTTACCTTTCCCTGCATAAGCATCATCATTCCACGCTTTTCACTTGTCGCTTCTGCATGAAAATCTATAAATATATTTTTCACACCCTCTTCGTGAAGCTCTCCTACAGTTGATTCTGCACAGCGAAAAGCATTATCACAATACGGCATAGAGTAGTGCCCCATCAGGTTTAAAACTGCGAGTTTCTCCCCCTTGACATCGTACACTTTACACCCCGTTCCGGGTACTTCAGCAGGATAGTTATGTGGTCTAAGAATTTCGTGTGTATCAAGCAGAGGGATGATGTCCTTTTTATCCCAAGTATGATTTCCACCACTCATCACGTCAATACCGTATGAGAAAAGCTCATTACAGTTTTTGAGCGTCAAACCAAAGCCGTGTGAAGCGTTTTCATAATTTGCAATGACAAAGTCAATGCTCTCTTTCTCTTTTATCTCTTGCAGGTGTTTTTTGAGCATATCACGCCCCGGACTCCCTACTATGTCACCTATAAATGCTATTCTCATTACAGTACCTTTGGTTTATTATTTCTCAAGTAGTAAAGCGTCGCTTTAATGATGTCATCATCATCTTTACTCTCTGATTTTATTGTCTCTTTTGCATCGTTGAAGTATGTAAAAGTGATGTTTTGTCCATAATTTGTAATGGACTTTATCTTCTTCTCAATTGAAAGCAGTTTAATGA
>JALUZQ010000218.1 GCA_027011725.1 Sulfurimonas sp.
CTACTATATTGTTGAAGAAGAGATGCTGCGTTATTACAAACCGGATAAAATCAATATGGCATCCTTTGCAAATATGCTCCCTCGCGTACATATTCATGTTATGGCTCGTTATAAAAATGACAGCTACTTTCCAAATCCTATGTGGGGTGAAAAACTAAGAGAAAGCAAGCTTGATCTTCCTGATGAAAAACAATTCTTTGAACAGCTCTTTGAGACAATAAACCAAAATATCTAATGCCAAAGATCTCAATTCGAACCAATATTCTGCTTGTTTTTTTACTTCTTCTCTCTATTATTAGTATCTCCTTACTCTACTCACACTACTACTTCAGTAAAAAAATAGCACTCAGTGCAACAGCAGATACCTTTAAACTTATTGCAAAACATGTTGAGAACTCCTATCAAACAAAAGAGAGCTATACTCTTAAAGAGTTAAACAATTTTTTACAAAATCAAGCGAGGATATTAAAAGGTACTGAGATATTTGTCTATAATGAGAAGGGATTCAAAATAGCCTCATCAAACGCAGCTGCGCATACGACTTTACCAATAATGCTCAATAAAAAGCTTTTTGAGTTTTTGCAAAAGAGTAGAGTAAAACAGCTTCTCGTATATGACTCAAAAGAGAGATACAGCTACCTTATATATAAAAAGATAAATAAAAATACATACCTCGCCATACGAACAGATGCAATGACTCTGCTTAAACCCTATAAAGAGAATCTGCTGCAATCTTTATTTATCGCGGCACTGCTTCTACTGCTAAGTATTCCCTTTATTCTCTATGCAGCACAAAAAATCGTCAAACCTGTTCAAGCACTTGTACGTGAAAACAATAAAATAAAAAATAGAAATTTTGAAGCAGTAAAAGGGATAGAGACGAACATCATTGAGTTTCAAGAGCTTTCAGACTCTCTTGTGAGTATGTCACAAAGCATCTACTCCTATCAAAAAGCCCAAGAGGAGCTTCTTGACTCCATAGTCAAACTCATAGCAGAAGCAGTAGATGCAAAATCTCACTACACAGGCGGACACTGTGAGCGTGTTCCAGAAATAGCCTTGATGCTAGCCGATGCAGCAGAAAAGTCAAACACTCCTGCGTTTAAAGATTTTCATTTTAAAGATGAAAATGCAAAAAAAGAGTTCGCTCTAGGCGCATGGCTTCACGACTGTGGTAAGGTCACAACACCGGAGTATGTTGTAGATAAAGCCACCAAACTCGAAACAATTCACAATAGAATTCATGAGATCCGTACACGCTTTGAAGTGCTCTATAGAGACGCAGAGATAGAGTATCTTCAAGAGTGTCTTACTGATAATGAGCCAAAAAAAGCTTTAGAGAAAAAACAAAAAAAACAAAAAAAACTGCTTGAAGATTTTGCCTTTGTCGCAGCCGTAAATATTGGAGGTGAATACCTCGATGAAGCAAAAAAAGAGCGTATAAAAGAGATAGCTGAATATGAATGGCTGCGACATTTTGACAATAGACTCGGACTTAGTGAACTTGAGCTTGCACGATATTTAGATATACCTCAAACACTGCCTGTAAAAGAAAAACTTTTAGATGACAAGCCAGAACATATAGTTCAAAGAGACTCTTTTGACTATGAAGCATACAAAAAAGAGGGCTTTAAAATGGAAGTACCAAAGTACCTCTACAATTACGGAGAGATCTATAACCTCTGCATAGAAAAAGGGACACTTACACAAGAGGAGCGGTATAAAATAAATGAACATGTGATTATGAGTATTAAGATGCTTGAGAAGATACCTTTTCCATCCTATTATGCAAAAGTACCCGAGTATGCCGGCACGCACCATG
>JALUZQ010000219.1 GCA_027011725.1 Sulfurimonas sp.
TTAAAGGCTGTGCAATAGTGAGTCATGGTAAGAGTAATGCACGAGCTATTGAAAATGCGATTTATCAGGCGATACGTTATGTAGATACCGGTGTAAATGAGCATATTATTACACGTTTACAAGAGTTAAAACAAAAGGATTCATAAATGGCTTATGCAGCTTTTAGATCAATTGGGGCATATGTACCTGAAAAAATTTTAACAAATGATGATTTATCAAAGATGGTAGATACATCAGATGAATGGATTACAAAACGAACGGGTATCAAAGAACGTCATATTGCCGCTGAGAATGAATTCACGAGTGATTTGGGTGTAAAAGCTGCACAAAAAGCACTTGAAAGAAGTGGCATTGCTTTAGAAGATATTGACCTTGTTGTGACTGCTACTATTTCTCCTGATTATTTTTGTATGCCTTCAACTGCAACAATCATTGCAAATAAATTAGGCATCAAAGGTGCTACTGCGTTTGATATTACTGCTGCTTGTACAGGTTTTATCTATGCTCTTTCTGTTGCAAAGGCTTTTATAGAATCTGGAATGAAAAAGAATGTACTTATTGTAGGTGCAGAGAAACTTTCAGCAATTACTGATTACACAGACAGAGGTACATGTATATTGTTTGGTGATGGTGCTGGGGCTGCTGTGATTTCTGCTACAGACAATAAAGAAGAAGCTATTATAGATGTTCATACCGGTGCAGATGGAGAGTATGCTGACCTGCTTATGACTCCAAATGGTGGAACAGGTTCGGCACATGACTCTTTAGATGCTGAAGCAGGAACATGTTTTATGCAAATGAAGGGAAATGAGACTTTTAAAGTTGCTGTACGTACTTTAACAAAAGATGTCAAAGAGATCTTAGAAGATAACAACATCAAAAGTGAAGATATTAAGCATTTCATTCCACATCAAGCGAACTTACGTATTATTAAAGCTGTTGGTGAAGCTCTGAAAATGAGAGAAGACCAAGTTGTTATAACTGTTGAAAAATATGGAAATACTTCGGGTGCTTCTATTCCAATGGCTATAAATGACCTCTATGAATCAGGTGCATTAGAAAAAGGTGAGATTATGCTGCTTGACGCTTTTGGCGGTGGTCTAACGTGGGGAAGCGCTCTCGTACCTTTTGCTCCCCTAAAATAATTTTATAAATACTTTTTAATCTCCACATTGTCTATCTGCTCTGCGCTTAAAAATCTTTTTGCATAGCTGAGATAGACACCACTACTTAAAAACAGTCTAAATATATCTCTATCAATATGTTCTTCTTTTACCATATAGCTTAAAATTTCAATGGACTCTGAGAGTGTTTTTGCTCTTTTATAGGGTCTATCAGATGCTGTTAATGCCTCAAATATATCAGCAAGCGCCATAATACGAGAAGGTATAGAGAGCTCTGCGGCTGTCAATTTTCGTGGATATCCTGTGCCATTAAGTCTCTCATGGTGCGTGCCGGCATACTCGGGAACTTTTGCATAATAGGATGGAAAAGGTATCTTCTCAAGCATCTTAATACTCATAATCACATGTTCATTTATTTTATACCGCTCCTCTTGTGTAAGTGTCCCTTTTTCTATGCAGAGGTTATAGATCTCTCCATAATTGTAGAGGTACTTTGGTACTTCCATTTTAAAGCCCTCTTTTTTGTATGCTTCATTGTCAAAAGAGTCTCTTTGGACTATATGTTCTGGTTTATCATCTAAAAGTTTTTCTTTTATCGGAAGTATTACAGGAGTGTCAGAGTATCGTGAGAGCTCAAGTTCACTCAGACCGAGCCTGTCGTCAAAATATCGCAGCCATTCATATTC
>JALUZQ010000220.1 GCA_027011725.1 Sulfurimonas sp.
CTTTTTGAGAGCTGAATAACATCTTTTAAAGAATAAGTTAGGTAGAATAAAAGTAATTCATTTTACTTAAGGAAGACTATGTTTGAAGTAGTTATAGGACTTGAAGTCCATGTACAACTAAATACAAAAACAAAACTTTTTTGCTCGTGTGCTACGAGCTTTAATCATAAGCAAAATACAAATACCTGTCCTACTTGTCTTGCTCTGCCTGGAGCCCTTCCTGTTTTAAACAAAGAGGTAGTGCATAAGTCTATAATGTTAGGTACTGCGCTTGATGCGACTATCAACAGAGTCTCCTATTTTGATAGAAAATCATATTTTTATCCTGATAGTCCCTCTTCATACCAGATAACACAGCTATATACGCCTATTGTAGAACATGGAAAATTACAGATAGATTTTGAAGATACGACTCACAAAACTATTCGTGTAAATCGTGCGCATATCGAAGCTGATGCGGGCAAGAACATTCATGATGGCGATATTTCAAAAGTGGACTTAAACCGTGCAGGAACACCACTGCTTGAGATTGTCAGTGAGCCAGATATGAGAAGCGCAGAAGAGGCAATTTTATACCTTAAAAAACTTCATTCGATCATTCGTTATCTTGATATTGGTGATGCAAATATGCAAGAGGGCTCATTCCGTGTTGATGTCAATGTCTCCATTCGTCCAAAAGGCGATGAAAAACTTTATACTCGTGTAGAGATAAAAAACATTAACTCATTTAAATTTATTCAAAAAGCGATTGAAGTTGAAGTGGCTCGTCAGGTTGAGGCATGGGAAGATGGAACGTACGATGAAGAGATCGTACAAGAGACACGTCTTTTTGATCAAGTAAAACAAGAGACTCGTTCAATGCGTGGCAAAGAAGAGGCAGCAGATTATAGATACTTCCCAGAACCTGACCTGCTTAAATGTGTGGTAACCGATGAGATGATGGAGAAATATACACAGATTCCTGAGCTTCCCGATGCTAAAAAAGAGCGCTTTATAAATGAGTACAGCATGAGTGAGTACAATGCAATGGTCATTACTGCAAGCGTTGAGACTGCTAACTTTTTTGAAACGATGGTCGCAATGGATGGGGTAAGTCCTAAAACTGCAACAACTTGGCTGACAGTTGAGTTGCCTGCACGTCTCAAAGGCGATGTAAACATAACGAATGCTCCGGTTGATGCACAGAAACTTGGAATGCTTGTAAAACGTATTGACGATAAAACAATTAGTGGAAAAGCTGCCAAAGAGGTGCTTGATTTCTTGATGGAAAATGTAGAGGTCACTGTAGATGATGCTATTGATAAGCTTGGACTCAAACAGGTGACTGATATGGGCGCTATTGAAGCGATATGTGATGAAATAATCAATGCTAACCCTGAAAAAGTTGAGCAGTACCAAGGTGGAAAAGAGAAACTCTTTGGCTTTTTTGTAGGTCAAGTAATGAAAGCTTCGAAAGGAAGTGCAAATCCTCAAGTTGTCAATGAGGTTCTCAAAGCAAAACTAGGATAACAAAATGTTCAAAGATTTTGTAGTAGATGTTGCCTATTATCTTGATACATCTGCTACATATCAAAAAAGAAAACAGTTCTTTTATGATATTTTAGAAAATCAGCAAAATAAATATAAAAAATATATAGATATATTTATGATAATACTGATCTTTATCAGTGTCGCTGTATTGATAAGAGAGGTGAAATATCATGTCAGTGATTATTTACTCTTTTTTAGTAACTATGTTATCTCTATTATTTTTTTCATTGAGTATATGCTGCGTTTATGGGTCAGTAGCAGTGTGAGT
>JALUZQ010000221.1 GCA_027011725.1 Sulfurimonas sp.
TTGCTCTATAATCAATATGATTTTGAACCTATCATTCCTTTTGCAGATACGATGATACTCGCTTGGCTTTCAAATCCTGGCTCGAAAATTGGCTTGGATACACTCGCAAAACAGTACTTCAAGTATGACATGAAGCCTTTTAAAGAGATGGTAAAAAAGGGTGAAGACTTTTCTGCCGTTGCTATAGCAGATGCGACTTTCTATGCAGCAGAAGATGCATGGATGACATTTTTACTTTATGGTGCCATAAAGAAAAAGATGGAACTCTCGTCTCTCACGCATTTACTAAAGGAAGCAAAAAACGTAGAGTATCCGTTTATGACTGTACTTATGCGTATGGAGCGATTGGGTATCAAGATAGACCCAAGTAAATTGCAAACCTTACAAAAGACATTGAGTGATGATTTGGCTGCCTTAACACAAGATATTTATGCGCTTGCTGGCTCTGAGTTCAACATCAAATCTACCCAACAGTTAGGTGTGATACTTTTTCAAACACTAGGACTCAAAGGTGGAAAGAAGACTAAGACAGGTTACAGCACCAATGAAGCTGTGCTTACCTCACTTAAAGATGAGCATGAGATTATCCCTAAGATACTTGAATACCGTGAGTATCAGAAGATACTTTCTACCTATGTAACCCCTTTGTTAAAGTTAGCACAGGCTGATGAGAACTCTCGTATCTACACAAGTTTTGGACAGACTGGTACTGCGACAGGTCGTTTGAGTTCTCGTGACCCTAACTTGCAAAATATCCCTGTACGTTCAAAGCTTGGGCGTTCTGTACGTGAAGCATTTGTGGCAAAAGAGGGCTATAAGCTAGTAAGTATTGACTACTCTCAAATAGAGTTACGTCTGCTTGCACACTTTTCTCAAGATGAAGCATTGCTAGAGGCTTTCAAAAATGGTGTAGATATCCACTTGGCTACCTCTACCATACTATTTGGTGAAGAACATGCAAAAGAGAAAAGAAACTTTGCCAAGTCTGTAAACTTTGGATTGCTTTATGGAATGGGACCTAAAAAACTCTCGGATGAGTTGGGCATAACATCCAGTGAAGCAAAAGAGATTATTACCAATTATTTTGCATCTTTCCCAACAGTTAAAAGTTTTTTAGAAGGCATACAGGAACGTGTAAAAATAGACGGCTATGTAGAAACAATTTTAAAACGTAGACGTATCTTCGACTATGAATCAGCCAATGGTATGCAAAAAGCTGCATTTATGCGTGAGTCTGTCAATACCGTTTTTCAAGGAAGTGCAGCTGACCTCATAAAACTCTCTATGAATCAAATAGATTCCATGATATGCGAAGAGGATTTAGATGCCTTTATGCTCCTTCAGATTCATGATGAACTCATTTTTGAAGTAAAAGAGGAGAAGGTTGAAGAGATAAGTAAACGCTTTGTGCATACAATGGAAAATGTGTTAGAGCTTGATGTACCTTTGGAGTGTACTGTCAGTGTTGGAAACTCTTGGGGTGAGTTGAAATAGTTAACAGGCTATTTTGGAGAATTTTATTTAAATTAGCATCTCATTAACAAACATTGGTTACAATCGCTTTTATTCATATACACAAGGGGTTTTAAACCATGTTGAAACGACTATTATCTATGAAAATGGCTGTGTTGGTCATGTTTATTTTTGGTGTAGCCATAGGTGCTGCAACGTTTATAGAAAATGACTACGGTACACAGACAGCCAGAGCACTCATTTACAAAGCAAAATGGTTTGAATTCTTTTTAGCCTATTTTATTATTATTTTAACG
>JALUZQ010000222.1 GCA_027011725.1 Sulfurimonas sp.
TATCCCCTGCTCTAAAGTGATGCACATTTCTAATGCGATAGAGAAGCGGATCGCGCATTTTCATATTGGCCGCTGCCATATCTATTTTTGCACGAAGTACATGCTCACCATCTTTAAATTCACCTTTTTTCATTCTCTCAAAAAGATCTAAATTCTCCTCGACACTTCGCTTGGCATACTCACTGCGTTTCCCCGCTTGTGTAACTGTACCTCTATACTCTCGCATCGTCTCTTCATCAAGGCTGTCTACATAGGCTTTACCCATTTTTATGAGTTGCACGGCATAGTCATAGATCTGTGTAAAATAATCAGACGTAAAGAAAATCTCCTCACCCCAGTCAAACCCCAACCATCGCACAGCATCTTCAAGTGCTTCTACATATTTGGTATCTTCTTTTGTAGGGTTGGTGTCATCCATTCTAAGATTACAGTGCCCCTTATAATCACGTGCAATACCGAAATTAAGCGATATAGACTTTGCATGACCTATATGTGGAAAGCCGTTTGGCTCAGGTGGAAAACGTGTCACTATCTCTTTATATTTTCCTGTTTTTAAATCATTTTCAACTATTGTTCGTAAAAAATCTTTTTTCTTGCTCATTATTGTCAAACCTTTATAATATGGAATGTATTCTAGCAAAGCAGAGCTTATAATTAATCAAAACTTTGTTAAAATTACGAAAAAATATTAGGAATTTTAATGGTGAGATTTGCGTTTAGCCCTACTCATGACTTGAGTGTCAATGAGTTGCGGATTGCTCTTATGAGCTACACTCTTTCGCAAGAGAAAAATGAAGCTTTTATTGTTCGTGTAGATGATATGGACAAAGAAAAAGTACTTGAGAAAACAGAGCAGGAAACACTTGGAATTTTAGAGCTTTTTGGCATCAAATACACTCAAGTGCTCCATCAAAGTCAAAATGTTCGTTTTCATACGGCTATGGCACTTGATCTGCTCCATAAGAAAAAGGCCTTCTCATGTTTTTGCTCTGATGCATGGCTGGAGAATAAAAAGGAAGAAGCAAACGCAGCAAATAAGGCGTACCATTATGATGATGCCTGCCGTAATTTGCCTGCCGAGCTTGTCATCGACAACACTGCTCCTTTTCGCATACGCATAGCTCGACCAGACAAAGCCATTTCCTCTATTGATGCAGATACCATAGACAGCTTTGTGATTATGAACCAGGACAAAACACCTACAGAGGTATTTGCCTCAGCAGTCGATGATATGCTGAGTGATGTTTCAACGGTTGTCAGTTTGAAAAATGATATGCTTAAAAATGCAAGAGAGATACATGTTCGAGATGCTTTAGGGTATGAAAAAAGTGTTGATTATATCTACATAGAACCACTTACAGAGGATGTTAATGTAAAAGAACTTTTAGAAGCAGGATATCTTCCTGAAGCTATTTCAAATTATTTACTATCACTCGGTAGTAAGGGAACCTCTTTTGATATGCAACGATTAAAAGAGATGAACAAAGAAGCATTAAAAGAGATGGATGCGAGAGAACTTTCACGCTATGTCGGTTTTGCAGATGCAGAGATCGGAGAGCTGGCAAAATGTTACATTTCTGATGTAGCTACGACAAAAGAATTAAAGTCAAAAATAGCAGCTATTTTTGAGAAAAAAGATATACCCAAAGAGTTTACAAAAGAGGTCGAAACACTCAAAGAAGTTATGCAAAATGCACCTTTCTTTGAAGAGTATGAAGCTTTTGAAAACCATCTTACTCACAAGAGTGGTCTTACA
>JALUZQ010000223.1 GCA_027011725.1 Sulfurimonas sp.
CGCTTTTGTGCTGCTATGACCGTTCCTTTTGGTACTGCCAAGTCTGCACCGATGGAGAGGGCATCCTGTTTGAGAATGTTTGCAGCACCTACGTGCATATCTTTTATGGAGATGATATGCGTATGCGCTTTAGAGGCGAGTATCTTTACTCCGCCGCCATCGACACCAAGTGCTTTGAGTTGTTGCGTGAGGTCTGCACTGTTTGCTAAAAGTTCAACGACCATTATCGCTCCCTTGCAAAGCTCATCACAAGCATTGCCAAAACACTCTGCGCTCTTGCGTTTAAATCAAGCAGTCTATAGGCCTTATCAAAAATATCGAGCTGATTTTCACTCAGTATAAGTTTGTCTACAACTGTAGCTCGGTAAAAGAGTGCCTCTACAAGGGCTTTTGCCTCATTTTTTGAGACGCGGGCATTCTCTTTTAAAAAGGCAAAGACCTGCTGGTAGTCCATTTTTGCCAAATTAAGTTCCAAAGTACGTACTGCGTTTTCTTTTTCACTCTGTACTATCGGCAGACGTGAGCGAACAGTCGGTAGCAAGTTTGATTTTGTAGGAGAAATAATGATAAATTCGATGTTAGAAGGTGGTTCTTCTAAGAGTTTAAGTAGTGAGTTTTGTGCCACATCGGTAAACTCTTTTGCCGCTAAAACGATGTACTTCGTCTGCGTTTCACTGATGTAAGCTTCGGCTGTGACAAGTTTTGCGTGTTCTATTTTGAAGTTATCTTCTAAAAAAGCAACGACTCGGTGAGGATGCAGTTCCTCTTTAAATCGCTCCAAAGCCTCTTCAATATCACTTGTGATGAAGATATGACTACGAACTTGCATCTACCTCTCCAAACATCGTTGCGTTTAGTGAAGCGTTAAAGAGTTTAAAGAGTTGCAGCAGTTTAATGTCTAAAGAGCTGTCATATGACTTCATAGTAAAAGCGTTGTTAAAATCTTCATCGAAGATCCAAAAGTAACTCTCATCTTTTCTTTTGGCTATATCACTGCGTTTATCATCACCCTTACCAATGTACCAAAAGAAAAAATCATCTTTAAAGGACTGAGAGATCATATCTTCTACAAAATCTATCATCTCTCCGCCACTTAGGTTGTTATAGTGTGGGTAGAGGCTGTCAATGCTCACAATAGGCACAAGCGGTCTATCAACTTCTATGCTGTTTATAGAGGTAAGAATGTAGTTTTCAAGCCACTTGCGTTTCTCATCCGTGATGAGTATGACACTCTTACCGTTAAGAATCTGGCTTAGAGCAAACGCAGTCGTTTTAGACCACTCAAAACGATACTCTTCAAGCCAAGAGAGGCTCCCGCCCTCTTCACGTATAGCATCAAGACTCCACTGTGCAAAATCGTGCATCGAGGTGCTTATTTTTCCAGCTCGTATGCATCGTGAAGGCTGCGAACTGCCAACTCTGCATATTTTTCATCTATAACCATAGAGATTTTTATCTCAGAAGTTGAGATCATATTGATGTTGATGTTCTCTTTTGCCATAACAGAAAATGCTTTTGCTGCAACACCTGCGTGTGATTTCATTCCCACACCCACAACAGAGACTTTACAGATATCTTCATTATATGAGTCAGACTCTATTTCGCCATCTTTTACAAAAGTATCAACTACGGCTTTTGCATCGTTAAGCTCTCCAACAGGAACAGTAAAGTCAATATTTGTCGTATCATCAACTGCTTTGTTTTGAATGATCATATCTACATTAACATCTGCATCTGCAAGCTTGTTAAAA
>JALUZQ010000224.1 GCA_027011725.1 Sulfurimonas sp.
GCACTTTTGACTGCGTTTACATAGCTGAGTGTTTTTGCCTGATTTTTGTAGGCAATGTCAAACGCAGTGCCATGATCTACGGAAGTTCGAATGATGGGAAGGTTTAAAGATATATTGACACTCTCATCAAAATGCAGCGCTTTAAGTGGTGCTAAGCCTTGATCGTGATACATCGCTACAAAGTAGTTGTAATTTTCTCGAAAGTAGGGTGCAAAGGCAACATCCGGTACAACAGGGCCACAAAACTGCTCGAAGCCTATCTTTTTATTTGCGCTTTTTATTGCTTTTGTGATGATGAGCTCTTCATTGCCGAGTACGCCGTTATCTCCCGCATGAGGATTGAGACCAAGGACGGCGATTTTCTCTTTTTTGATGGAGTTGTGCAAGTCAAGAAAAAACTGTTTGAGCTTTTTGTATTTTATAGAGCCTGCAACCTCTTTTAAAGGAATGTGTTCAGTAAAAAGTGCCACGAACATCTCAGGACAGCCAAGCATCATAATGGCATCATGCTTAAAATGACTGCGCAGCAGGTCAGTATGCCCTTTATACTCAAGCCCTGCCATCATCCACGCCTCTTTATGAATAGGAAGCGTCACAACAGCTTCAGCCTGCTGCGTTTGACACAGCTCAACTGCTTTCATAAATGAGTCATAGGAGTATTTGCCACTCGCTGCGTTTACAACACCCGCTTCTATTTTGAACTCTCCTGCGACAGGAACAGTGTCAAAATCTTCTGGAACTTCTACACCAAGTAAAGAGGCGGCTTGAGAGAGCATTGTTTCGTTAATACAGTAGAGTGGATGGCAGAGTTTTGTAACTTCTTTGTGTGCTTTAAGGGCGATCTCTATGCCGACACCGCTAAGATCACCCACACTAATGGCAATAGAGGGTTTACTCATCGTGAAGTGATTCTTTTCATCTCTTTTACGGCTTCTGCCAAACCTGTAAAAACCGAACGTGCGATGATGCTTTGCCCGATGTTAAGCTCTGTAATTTCTGCTATTTGCATCATCTCATGGACGTTGTGGTAGTTCAGTCCATGTCCGGCGGCCACTTCAAGTCCAAGCTTGTTTGCATGCTCGGCTGCGAGTCTTATCTGTTCTATTGAAGCTTCAAGTCTTACACTCAGTTCTGCGCGGGAGAGTTCAAGCTCTTTTACTGAGTGATTTGAGTGCGGGAGTGAAGTGTTGAGCATTGCCCAAAGATTTGAGAAGAGTCCGGTGTGCAGCTCTACCATCTCAGCGCCGAGCTCTTTTGACTTCTCCATTGCTTCAATGCTAGGGTCAACAAAGAGTGAAACAGGAATGAGCGCATCATGAAGCTGCTCTATGGCATAGGCTACATCGTTCTCATAGCTAAAGACATCAAGTCCACCCTCAGTTGTTACCTCTTCGCGTTTTTCTGGCACAAGTGTCGCACGATGTGGTTTTAAGCTACTGACAATATTTAAAATCTCTTTGTTAATGGAGCACTCAAGATTTACAGGCAGTTTTGAGTGCATCAAAATATTTTTGACATCTGCGTCTTGAATGTGGCGTCTGTCTTCTCGTAGATGAATGGTAATTTGCTGCGCACCATTTTCACAAGCGACATAGAGTGCCTGCAAAATATCTGGGTCATTGACTTGACGTGCCTCTCTTAGAACTGCTACATGGTCTATATTTACACCGAGTTTCATCTATTTCTTCTCTCTTTCTTTGACGGATTTGTAAAATTCCAAATACTTCTCTTCAAGGTTTTTATGGCTGATAATATCGCCGATGTTTACTTCTACAGTGTAAGGCTCTTTATAAGGAGCATTTTTAAAGACTTTTTCTAGTTTGTCGTTGATGTAAACGGGGACAATGTCCAAGTTGTTTGCTTTGGCTATCTTTTGTGCACCGCTTTGAAACTTTTGAAGACCTTCGCCGCCAAAACGTTCTCCCTCGGGAAAGATGTAGAGGTTCATGTCATCAACTTTTGAAAAAGTTTTTTTGATGGTCTTAAAGAACTTGATAAGTCCACGTTTGTTCTCCAAATCAACACTGATACAGCCGCTGTATTGGAAAAATTTTCCATAAATCGGGTCATCAAAGAGCTCTTGTTTGGCTATCCAAGTTCCGTTTTTGTTGTACCTTGAAAAGACATTTTCCATGACTAAGATGTCAAGCAGAGAGCGGTGGTTTATGGCATAGAGTATTTTGTCTTTTTTGGGGAGTTCGCCTACTATTTTGACTTTGATGTTTAAAAAATCTAAAACTTTGTTCGAGTATGATTGTCTTGCGCGTGAAAGTTCTTGATACGCATATTTTTGGGTAATAAATGGGTGAAAGTAGCTCTGTTTAAATACTTTTATGTATTTAAATCCAAGTTCTATCATAAAGATAAATTTGCCTAAATCTTTGAACATATAATCCTCTCTTTTTAAAAAGAGGATTATAACTAAAATTGTTTAATGCTTAGGCATTGTTCTTTTTAAGAGTCATCTCTGTCTCCATCAGTTTTATCTCATCATTGGCACGAATACGGATATTCTTGTCGGCTTTGAGCTTCTTTTTAGAGATTTTTTTCGGATAATCGAAATGGTTGAGTATGTGTTTTATGGTGTTTATACGCGCTTTTTTCTTGTTGTCTGAGCGTATGATGGTCCATGGTGCGTAGTCTGTGTGCGATGCAAGGAGCATAGAGTATTTGGCAATGGTATATTTGTCCCAAAGCCCTTGTGACTGCTCATCTACAGGGGAGAGTTTGTACTGTTTGAGCGGGTCGGTACGGCGTTTTTCAAAACGCTTCTTTTGCTCTTGTTTGGAGACTGAGAAGTAAAATTTAAATATTTTAATGTCAGAATTTACAAGCATCTTTTCAAACTCAGGCACTTCGTGTAAGAACTCTTTATGCTCCTCTTGCGTACAAAAGCCCATAACAGGTTCAACACCCGCACGGTTGTAGTAACTTCTGTCAAAGAGTACGATCTCTCCTGCTGATGGTAAATGCTGGACATAGCGCTGAAAGTACCACTGTGTTCGTTCTTTGTCACTTGGCTTGTCCAGGGCTACGACTCTCGCACCACGAGGGTTGAGATGCTCTGTAATACGTTTGATGGTACCGCCTTTTCCGGCTGCATCGCGCCCCTCAAATATCATCAGTACTTTTTGCCCTGTCTCTTTGACGTAGTTTTGCATCTTGAGCAGTTCTATTTGAAGTCTTTTGAGCTCATCTTCATACTGGAGGACTTCATCTTTTACCCATACTGCAACACGTTTTTTGTGTGGATCTTTTTCGCGTTTTTCATGAGGAGTCTCTTTTTTCTCTTTTCTGCGCTCGTCATGAACTATCTCTTGGAGTTCTGCTCCATCACTTATCTCATCATCAAGTATATCTCGCTCTCTTCCCATTTTTTTTCCTTTTGTAATTAGAGTGAACTTTTTATAAGCTCTTCTAACTCTTGAATATTCTGCGTATGTGCAAAACAGCTCTTCTCTCCACAGACCATAAAGCCCTCTTCATTTGCCTCTTTAAAGAGTGTAAAAGGGTAACGAATGCGTGCAAGCTCATAAGCACTGCGTTTAATGTTCTCTTTTGGTGTCTTTATAATTCTATCACCTTTTACATAGCGAATAGCTTGTATAAGCATATGTGGGTAGTAGATAGGTCTACGTCCGAGATCGTAGGAGTTGTACTCCATAGTTTTAAACGCAAAGTGTGTATACTTCTCATCTTCAAGGAGTGAGCCGAGTGTTAAGAGTGCATCTACCATGATGCTTACAGAACTTGTATAAGTTGTGTCGGTAATCTCCGCTTTTACAGCAAACTCTCCTGAGCTAAAGTTCCAAAGCCCTTTATCATAAAACTCTTCGAGTGCTTTGTTTATAAAGCGTTGCGCATGAATGAGATAGAGCTCATTTTGTGTATATTTAAACGCAGTGAGCAGAGCTTGAGAGAGAAATGCATAGTCTTCCAAAAATGCCTCTACTTTTGGCGTTTTATGGATGAGTGTTGTATGGTAAAGCGTGCCGTCTATGAACATTGTCTCAAGCAGTGCATCTAAACTCTTGAGCGCTTTTTCATGGTAGGTGCTGTCAATTGCGCCGAGTTTAAAAAGGGAGTTTATCATCATTGCCGACCATGAAGTTTGCACCTTTTTATCTATAAAAGGGTACTCTCGTTTGAGTCTGAGCTTTTGCAGCAGTGGTTTTACATCGCTAAACCACTCTGGCTCACCATTTTCAAAACGGATGATGTTTTTAGAAGCTTCAAAGTTTCCATGGTGTGTGACACTCATTTGTGCACATAACTCCTCAGCATTGTTAAAACCGTTTTCCATGAGCGTTGTGTAAACTTCTTCATAAGTATATGTGAAATATGTTCCCTCAGCTCCTTCGCTGTCAGCATCACTTGCACTGTAAAATAAATCATCTTCACTCATAAAGTTGTACCAAAAGTCAGCTATCTCTTTGGCAATTTTAAGATGGTGTCCATTCTCATACGTTAAATAGGCTTCGCTGTAAACGTCACAAAGCAGGGCATTATCGTAAAGCATCTTTTCAAAATGTGGCACAAGCCACTTCTCATCGACACTGTATCTGCAAAATCCGCCGTCTACAAGGTCGTACATACCGCCTTTGCACATATTGTCCAAGGTGTTTTCAACTATTGCTCGTGCAGCTTTTTCATCATAGAGTCTGTCTATACTAAGGAGTGCTCGGAGTGTTGAAGAGTGTGGAAATTTTGGCTTATCTGAAAAACCACCGTTTCGTGTGTCGTAGTTGTTCTTTGCTTGGAGCATAAGGTTTTTGTAAAACTCCTCTTTGAGAACAGTAGCCTCTTTTGGATGATCTTTATGGTTTAAAAATCCTTCTATCTCATCGGCATTTTCAAAGAGTTTTGGATCCATTTCGGCTACTTTTTTCGCTATAAGACGAGTAAGCTCTTTAAACCCCATACCCTCAATGGAACCTGCGTTTGACTCGGGTGGAATGTACGTGCCTGCAAAAAAAGGCTTGTTCTGCGGCGTAGCAAAGATGCTTGTCGGCCATCCTCCTGCTCGTTTATTGAGAAGCAGATGTACCTCTTGGTAGTATTTGTCGATGTCAGGACGCTCTTCACGATCGACTTTTATGGAGATGAAGCTCTCATTTAAAATCGCAGCGCACTCCTCATCTTCAAAGACCTTTTCCTCCATCACATGACACCAGTGACATGAACTGTAGCCGATACTGATAAAAATAGCCTTATTCTCTTTTTCGGCTCTCTCAAATGCCTCATCACACCATGGCCACCAATCTACAGGGTTGTCTTTATGTTGCTGTAGGTAAGGGCTGTCTTCGTTTGCTAATCTATTTGCCATCTATAAGTTCTCCATTAGATAAAGGGCACCTCTAAAAACTCTAGTAATTCTCAGAGAGAAGAAAAAAAGATGAAATTGTGTAAAACCTTTTTTGAAGCGTAGCCGTAGCTACGGTGAGAAAAAGTTTTATGCAAGTTCACTTTTTTTATCCCTCCCTTTGGGCTTTACTGAGGAGCATACACTCTGCGTTACTCTTTCTTGCCTTAGCTATGGCTAGGGCTTCAAAAGAGTGCCTTGATTGTAAACTCCTCAGTAAAGCTGAGAGTAACTAGAGTTTTTAGAGGTGCCCTAAGTTTATTATTCTACTAAAACTATACTATGCTAGAATTGCTAATGAAGCGCTTAAATCAGCGACTTAATAGCTTAAGAACAACATGATATAATAGTATTTCCTTTTAATATTTATAATAAAAAGAGAATTTATGAAAAAAATATATATTGCAGGCCCTGATGTCTTTGAAAAAGACTCCATAGAGATAGGCAAGAGGCTTGTAGAACTTTGCAGGCAGTATGGATATGAAGGGTTGTACCCACTTGATAATATTGTCGATTTTGACCAAGAAAAACATAAAATCGCTCAGGATATTTTTGAGGCAAACGCAGCGATGATTCAAAAAGCAGACATTGTCATAGCCAACCTCAATGCTTTTCGTGGAAAAGAGGCTGACAGTGGTACTGTATGGGAGTGTGGCTATGCCTATGGACTTGGAAAAAAGGTCTATGGCTATATGGACTCACTGCAAGATTACATAGAGAATTTTTCTGAAGATGAAAAATTTGCAGAGGGTAATCATTTTGTAGATGATAAAGGACGTCTCATAGAAGATTTTGCTTACCCTATAAACTTGATGCTTGCATGTTCTGTCAAACTTGTTCGTGGAGATTTTGAAGATGTTTTAAAGCAGGTTGCTGGAGAGTAAATGAAAATATTTTGGATTTTTCTCCTGCTGGTCTCGTCGTTATATGCGCATTATGAACATGGCACAAAAAAACTAGAACATGTCTCTTTGCAACTGCATTGGAAGTATGAGTTTGAGTTTGCCGGTTTTATAGCTGCCAAAGAGAAGGGATTTTATAAAGATGCCGGTCTTGATGTAGAACTCAAGGAGTATAAAAACGGAATAAATATCATAAAC
>JALUZQ010000225.1 GCA_027011725.1 Sulfurimonas sp.
CTTATGATAAGGGCAAAATTGAGAAGATATATGAGTGTTTGAATGCAAACAATACAAGTTATAGTGTAGATGTTGTTTTAGTAATGCCAAGTTCCATTAAGTATGAGGATCTCAAAATTACCTATGAGAATTTTGAGACGCTTGGTGTTGATACTTTGATGTTTACAAAACTCGATGAGACTATGAGCTTTGGAAATATTTTTTCACTCGCGTACGAGACAAAAAAGCCTATAAGTTACTTTTCTGTGGGGCAAGAGGTTCCAGAAGATTTAGTATGTGCAAGTAATGATTTTTTAATTGAGTGTTTATTACACGGATTTAACAGGAGTAAAGCATGATAGGACACCAGGCTGAAAAGCTTGAAGAGCTTGTCGCTTCAAATGCTAAGAAAAAGTCGAAAAAGACCCGTTTTATTGCTATAACCAGTGGAAAGGGTGGAGTAGGAAAGAGTACCCTTAGCTCAAATTTAGCCTATATGCTTTCCCAACAGGGTATAAATGTCGGCATATTTGATGCAGATATCGGACTTGCAAACCTTGATGTAATGTTCAATGTCAAAATAAAGAAAAATATTTTGCATGTGCTTAAAGGCGAGGCGAAGGTGAGTGATATTCTCATTCCTATTACACGAAATCTTATTCTGATTCCGGGTGAGAGTGGTGATGAGATACTCAAATACTCTGATATGGCACTTTTTGAGCGTTTTATGGAAGAGGCACAGGTACTTGACAAGCTTGATGTTATGATAATAGATACCGGAGCAGGAATAGGAGAACATATTCAGATGTTTCTAAACGCAGCAGATGATGTTATAGTGGTAACTGTTCCTGATCCTGCGGCAATCACAGATGCATATGCAACTATCAAGACCATAGCAACACTTCGAGATGACGTCAGTGTTATTATGAATCAGGTAAAAAATGAAAAAGAGGCTGTGGGTGTTTTTGAAAAGATTAAAAAAGTTGCAAAGGCCAACATTGGTTCTGATCTGCAGCTTGAACTGCTTGGAAAAATCCATGAAGATGTGAAAGTTTCCTCCTCTGTTAAAAGACGCGCCCTCTTTAGTGCTTTGTATCCTTCATCAACTCCAACGAAAGATATGGAAGAAATCATGGGCAAAATAGCAGCGAAGCTGGAACGTAATGTGCTAGTTACTTCAAATGAAAGTGGACTTTCTGGTCTTTTTAAACGCTTGATCGATCATTTTTAAGTCAGTGACGGGGTAGTTGATGCTAGGTGAAAATTTTGTATATTTCTTTACTGTTTGGGGATTCTTCGTAGGAATCATCTTTGGTATTTTAAAATCAATGGATGCTGAGGGACTTTTTACCTATACATTACTTATAACAATATTTTTCTACCTTTTTTCTCATATTATCATTGCCCTTTATTATCGCACAATTGCAGCAAAAGCGTATAATTTTCCAAAAGAGATCCATGAAAGAGATTTGGACTACTTTGTAAAAGAGATTAATAAGCGTGAAAAGCTCATAGATTCTGCCTGTAAAATTACCGATGCGGCCGTGAAGATGAACTCTGAAGATATTGCCGGACAAAAATTATGATAGCAAACGCATACGAGCAAGATCTTAAACACAAAGAAGATGAACTCGCAATTCAGTACCTTCCCGCTGTCAAAGCTATGGCATACAGACTTAAAGAACGATTGCCAAGTTCCATAGACTTTTCAGATCTTTCTGCTATTGGAACAGAGGAGTTGATCAAACTTGCACGCAGGTATGATGAGG
>JALUZQ010000226.1 GCA_027011725.1 Sulfurimonas sp.
CTCATACGCAGACTTTATGCTCCGCTACTATCTCCACGCATTTGCTTCTCAGCAGGTGGATTCCGTTTCATGGCATCAGCTCATAGCTCCAGGATACGGTCTAGTGGACAATAGAAAAGGCATCAAAAAAAGAGCTGCGTTTGAGACCTACAAATATATGTATAAAACATTGCATAATGCTCAATTTTTACGATTTGACTCCAAACGCGGCTACTATATTTTACAGTCGCTTGTAAATGAGCAGCTTTTACAGATTCATTGGTCACTCAAAGAGACAACTCTTAAAAACGAAGACTTTTTTGAGGTGTACTCAAGAGACGGCAAGCCTATAAATGATGAAAGCCTCAACATCGGTTCTGCACCGCTCTATATTTTCATAAAAGATGCACAACAATGATACAACTGCTCAATAAGAACTATTTCAACGTCAAACTATATATGTGGCTTAGCTTTATATTTTTTTCTGCAATTTTCATTCTTTTTCCACAAATAGATGTAAAAACCTCAGCACTCTTTTATGATGGAAACTCTTTTTATCTCAAAGGCTCTCTTTTTGAGCGTTTTTTCTACAACTCCGTAAAAGTACTGCTTACTGCGTTTACACTTGGTTCGTTCGCTGTTTATTTTTACAATAAGTTCACAAAGAAGAATCTTTTGGGAGTTGATGGCAAGGTTATGCTCTACATTGTTCTAGTGCTGAGCATTGCTCCAGGGCTTATTGTAAACGCAACACTCAAAGATCATTGGGGACGAGCGAGACCTGTGCAAATAACAGAGTTTGGAGGTCACAAAACCTTCAGCCCCGCATTTGTACTAAGTGATCAAAAAGGGCATTCATTTAGCTCTGGACACACCTCTGCTGCGTTTGCCTTTGTCGGCTTTGCCCTGCTCTCACGAAAAAGACGAAGATTTTGGATGAGCCTTGCCATCAGCTATGGCGTACTTGTGAGTTTTGCACGACTCATAGCAGGTGGACACTTTTTAAGTGATATAGTCACCTCCTTTTTCATCGTCTGGATAGTAACGCATATACTTTACAAACTTATCTTCAAAAAGGATTCTGCAATATGAAGATTTTAGTGATTTTACCAAACTGGCTGGGCGATGCCGTGATGGCAACTCCTGCGATTGAACTACTCGCTTCTACTTATGAGAATGTAGAATTTACCTTTGTCGGCAGTTATGTAAGCATCGAAGCGCTTAAACACCATCCACACTGCGAAAAAGCTGTGGTAGATAACACAAAAACAGCCTCTTCAAGGTTTTTGGCTACCTACAGACTGGCAAAAGAGCTTGGAACTTTCCATATGGCAGTCAGTTTTCGTGACAATATCTACTCATCATTACTACTGCGTTTGAGTGGAACGGTTCTCTGCCTTGCAAGAAGATCTTGGCATTCACAACTGCTACTTTCACACACACCAAAGATACCTACAAACCAACATCTCGTGCAGCAGTACTGCCAAATAGCCATGGTAAACGCAGCAGAGAAGAACTATATAATAGGACCACTCAAACTCTACATAAAACCGCTCACATTTAATAAACCAACACTTGGTATAAACGCAGGAGCTACTTATGGGAGTGCAAAGAGATGGTATCCTGAACGCTTTGCAGAGGTAGCAGCCTACTTTAAAGAGAAATATGACATCATCATTTTTGGCGGGCCAAACGAAGTAGAAATGGCGCAAGATATAGAAGATAATCTTAAAAGACTCGGTGTAGAGAACTTCACAAATCTGGC
>JALUZQ010000227.1 GCA_027011725.1 Sulfurimonas sp.
GGTTCTCGTGAAATAGGTTACCTTTTTGGAGAGTATAAAAAGATTACATCGGCATATGAAGGTGCATTGACGGGAAAACCATTTTTCTTCAGTGGTTCTTTGATGCGCCCTGAAGCTACTGGGTATGGAGCTGTTTATTTTACCCAAAGCATGCTTGAGATAGAAAACAAAGAACCGCTTGAGGGAAAAATATGTACTGTAAGCGGGGCAGGGAACGTTGCGCTGCATGCTATAGAAAAACTTCAAGATATCGGTGCGATGGTTGTGAGTTGTTCGGATTCTCATGGGACTATCTATGATACCCGTGGTGTTGATCTGGATCTGCTAAAAGATATTAAGCTCAAGCGTCGTGCCTCGCTTGAAGAGTATTGTAAAGTGCATAATGAAGGAAAATACACGCCTGTGAGTGAATATCCCAATGGTGGACATGCCGTATGGGAAATTCCATGCTATGCTGCGTTTCCATGTGCAACACAAAATGAATTGACAGAGGTTGATGCACAAGCACTTATAGCAAATGGCTGTGTGAGCGTTACAGAAGGTGCAAATATGCCTTCAACTCCAGAAGCGATAGAGCTTTTACAGTCACACAAGATCTGTTTTGCTCCCGCAAAGGCAGCAAACGCAGGTGGTGTGGCAGTAAGTGAATTTGAGATGAGTCAAAATGCTTCTATGAGTAAATGGAGCTATGCAAAGGTCGATGAAAAGCTCAAAGAGACGATGCAAATGATATGTAAACGTGTCGCACTCACTGCCAAGGACTATGGGGTAGAAGGAAACTACGTGCATGGCGCAAATATAGCAGGGTTTAAAAAAGTGGCAGATGCCATGATCGCAGAGGGAATATAATTTATATGAAAAAGATCGTTTTTCTTCTCCTTCTCTTTTTTATACCGCTTCTGCTAAACGCAGCAGACAGTGCATATAAGTTTTCGCCTTTTATAGATAAGCAGATAGAGCTTACAAAAAAGATGGATGAAAACTTAACGCAAAAAGAGATACTGAAGCTTGTCAAAGAGCAAGAGTACCTTTATGAACAACAGCTCAACGACCTTATGGCAAATAAAGAGCTTTATATGAATACGCTTGGTAACTTTAGTGAAAAGATCTTTTCACTAAAAAAGATCATAGCCATAAATAAACGTGCCGGAAATAGTTATGCTGTCTTGCGAGATGAGGTACTCATTAAATCATATGAGTTTGTACAAAGGCAGCAGCTTCTTGTAAAGTCTTTACTGCAAGCCTTAGACCTTCCTAGTGTCCAAGAGTATGAAAAGCGTTTAAATGAGTTGATAGTCGATGAGCAAAACTACATAGCAAAACTTTATACAAAAGATTATACTCCTTATTTGAAATTAAATCCGCATAACTCATCTGTTATACGCCAGCTTCAAGAAAATATACGGGATTTTTATACGCTTAAAGAGATAAATACGGATTTTATAGGCTATATTTATAAGTTTGAAAACAAAATGTACCGTCTCAATAAATATTCAAGGTATCACATAATTAAACTTGTGCTCTATCTCCAATCTTTTGAGGCTGTTCGAGAAGTTGATGCAGTCCTTGAAAAGTTTAATTTGAGTATTGTCAAAATTCTCATCATCATATTTATGACACTGCTTATCTATCTCTTTCGAACCATTGTCTATACATTTATACAAAAAAGCTTTTCAAAAATCGAGATACTTGCACAATATTCCGACATTTTGCTCTCAAAGCTCAAAGGTGCTATAGAG
>JALUZQ010000228.1 GCA_027011725.1 Sulfurimonas sp.
ACTGATCTGCCAAAAAAAGAGGATAAAAATCGTTTTATAAAAGCGAACAGACTTATATTAAATGCTTTGGAAAATGATGCCATTGTTCCCTATTTTCAAGGTATACGAAACAATAAAGAGGCAAAACTCGAGAAGTATGAGGCTCTTGTGAGAATTGAGCTGAAGGATAGAGTCGTATCACCTTTTGAGTTCTTAGAAGCAGGACAACTCTCCGGTTTGATGCCTGAAATCACAAAAATCATGATAGATAAAAGTTTTAAAATCATGTCTAAACGCAGTGAAGAGTTTTCCATAAACATTACAGAAGATGATTTGGGACGTAATTATTTGAGTCACTATATTGCCGCGAAACTGAGCGAATATGAGATTGATCCTCAGCGAGTTATACTTGAAATATTAGAAGGTATTAGCTCACATGGAAAACAGAGTCACATTAAACAGCTTAATGAGCTAAAAGCTATGGGACTGCGTTTAGCCATAGATGATTTTGGAGCGGAGTATTCAAATTTTGAGCGTATTTTAGATTTGGAGATAGATTATCTAAAAATCGATGCAAAATATATAAAAAATATTGACAGCGATACAAAGAGCTATGAAATAGCAAAATCTATAGCTAATTTTGCCAAAAACTCTTCGATTGTCTGTATCGCTGAATTTGTGCACTCACAAGAGGTACAAAAAATGGTCGAAGAGCTTGGGATAGAGTACTCACAAGGCTACTACTTCTCAGAGCCGCAAAAGCTCTAGAGTAGATCTTCAAAGCTTGTGTTTTGGAGCTTCTTTTTCACTACATATTCTGCAATTTTTGTAAGAATCCCTTCATCTTCAGGTTTCATCGTCTTCACTGCCTTGGCTAATGCGCGTATGTCATAGATACTCGGGTAGATTTCAGGTACCGGCTTTTCAAGTTTCAGTAGTCCATAAACTGCTGTAATCGCTGAACGCACAGAGTACTCTACCGTAAAGACACAGTCATTTGCAATCTCGCAAAATTGTCCTAAGAAAGCGAGGTTTGTGCTGCTCTCAGGGATGACCTCTGGGCGATCACCCTTGAGCCTTGGCATGAATTGACTGGTGATGTAAGGCATCATCACCGGAATAACAATGCACTCATCTATGTACTCTTGCATCGCGTCTTTTTCAATACCAAAATGATAGAGCAACTCTTGTAGCAGTTCTCTTCCTGAACACTCACTCATTTTTTTGTCGATGAAGTCACCTTTGTTGTCAGGAAAGAGTGCATACGCCCATGCTACAGTAGTGTCTGAAGGTTGGTTTTTAAACTGTGGCTGGCGATTCACGGTCACACTCATAAGCCAGCTGGAGTCTTTAATGGTGATGATACCGCCCGTTGCAGTGCGGTGTGGGAGAAACTTACGCTCTGCAAAATCTTCTAGCAGACTACGAAACTTCTCTCCTTTTGCAGTGATGGTAAAAGACTCCCATTTGGTTTTGTCAATATCACTGCAAAAAACTTCCGGTTTTCCAAAAGATGGATCTTTGGCAGCGATTTTTTTCCACAGTCTCCAAACTGCTCCTTCACTTCTATCAAGTGAGGGAGCTCTCTCCATGTTACCCATGGAAGAATTTTCTGTCATAGAACCGTTAGTAAAGAAAACGAGGTCATGTTTAGTTGTCGTTATAATCTCCTCTGTATCATTACTTTGAAGATGAATGGCAGTCACTGTTTTTTCTTCATTGCTTATCTCAATATCTAAGTCAGTGACAGTAGTAT
>JALUZQ010000229.1 GCA_027011725.1 Sulfurimonas sp.
TTTGTAATATTTACAGAGTTTAAAAATTTATCTATTCGCATATTCTACTTTCTCAAATTTTTTATTATTGTAGGCAAATATAACTGAAAAGAATGTAAGAGAAAGTCAATATTGGAACATTTTTTGCATTATGAAGTGATTAGTTTTTCAAACTCCTCTTGAACCATCGGTCTGTAGAACATATAGCCTTGGTAAAGATCACACCCGAGCTCTTTTAAAAACTCTCTTTGACTCTCTTCTTCAATGCCCTCTGCAACTGTTACAAGATTAAGATTTTTAGAGATGTCTATAATGCTTTTTACTAAAGATGCCTGCTTAGCATCTGTAATATTTGCAATGAAAGACTGGTCGATTTTGAGCTCATAGAGTGGTATGTCACGAATATAGCTCAAAGAGGAGTAGCCCGTACCAAAATCATCTATGGAGAACTTAATGTCAAGCATCTCCACTTTTTTGATGATCTCGATCACACGTGAAAGGTCAGCAGAAGTACTTGTCTCTGTAATCTCAAAAATGATGTTTGTATCTATGTTTGCTATATCATAAGTGCTGTAGAGTCTTTTGACCATCGGGATGAACTCTTTATGGAGCAGTTGTTTGACACTGATGTTAATGGAGATCTGAGGCAGTACCAAAGACTTCTCACTCCAGCTTTGAAGTGCTCGAAATGCCTCTTCTAAAATATACTCCCCAAGTTCAATGATATACCCCGTATTCTCTGCAATAGGTATGAAAATATCCGGGCCTATCATTCCGAGTTCCTGATTATTCCATCTGACAAGGACTTCACAGCCAAGAATTTTCTTATGAACATCGACCTGCGGCTGAAAGTTTAGGTATATTTCTCTTTTTTGAATGGCAAAATGCAAAAGACTCTCTATTTGTAACTTTTTTTCTACTACTTGAGAGAGTTCATCGTTAAATATAATGACACCATCTCGCCCATTGCGTTTAGCCTCGTACATAGCAATATCAGCCTCTTTTAAAAACTGCGTAGCATCAATGTCTTGATGCTCAATGAGGCTCACACCTATACTTGAACTAATGTAGATATTTCCTCCATCAATTGTATAGCTCTCTTTGATGGACTCTAAAAGTAGATTTGAGAAGTGTGTCGCTTCTGCCAAGCAGTCTCTTTTGTTATCAAAAGATTGACTTAAAGAACAAAACTCATCACCGCCGAGTCTTGCTAAAATGTTATTATAACTTTGAGAATGTTTTTTCATTCTTTGTGCCACTTCTATAAGCAGTTTATCTCCTACATTGTGACCTAAGGTATCGTTCACAGTTTTAAAGTAGTCCAAGTCTATTAGTAGCAGATATCTGTATCTGTTGCGTTTGTCTTTCATCGAATTTTCAAGATGTTCAATAAAAAAGCGTCTGTTACTCAAACCTGTCAAGTAGTCATAATAGGCCTGGTATCTGCTTTTTAGCAGATATTTATGAATATTTTGAGAGGAGTATAGAAGAACAACTGTCAAAACAACTGTAAAAAATGCAAGCAGATAGGAGTAAACCGCTCCAACAGCTATAAAGTAGATAAAAATAGGCAGCATCAAATAGATGACACTTACACGTACCAGTGTCTTTTCTGATGAGAGGATGACAGAAGCGACAACGGCACTTCCAAGCTGCGTCGCTATGGCAATATAATGCAGTTCAATGTTCTCTTGAAAAATGTAATAGAGAAAAGGGATACTCCACAGAGAAAAGACAA
>JALUZQ010000230.1 GCA_027011725.1 Sulfurimonas sp.
AAAATTTGGACTTACCTCTACTGAGATCATTGAAGCAATCAGTCTCTTAAAAGGGGCAAAGCTTTTAGATAAACTCACGATGATTCATTTTCATATCGGCTCGCAAATGGCGGACATCGCACCCATAAAAAAAGCACTCCGTGAAGCGGGCAATATCTATGCAGAACTCAAAAAGATGGGAGCCGATGCACTCTCAAGTATCAACATCGGTGGAGGACTTGCGGTTGAGTATGACCAACATGTACAAGCAAATGCAAGAAACTACTCTATAGATGAGTTTTCAAGCTCTGTTGTCTTTTTACTTGGTGAGATTATGAATGCGAAAAAAGTTGCACACCCTGACATCTTTACAGAATCAGGGCGTTTTGTAGTTGCTTCTCATGCTGTGCTCATTACCCCTGTACTCGAGCTTTTTTCACAAGACTATCAAGAGCAGCTCCTCAATTTTAAAGAGAAAAATCCGCCCCTCATTGAAGAGCTCATTGAACTTAACCGTCTTTTAAACAATGCAAACTGTATAGAGTACCTTCATGATGCACTTGACCATATGGAGTCACTCTTTACCCTATTTGACCTTGGTTACATCGACCTGCAAGACCGTTCAAATGCAGAGATACTCACACATAACATTATAAAAAAAGCGCTCTATCTCAAATCATCAAACCCGACAAACGAACTTGAAGTACTCCAGAGTAAACTCCAAGAGCGCTACCTTATAAATGCTTCTGTATTTCAAAGTCTGCCTGACTATTGGGGACTTGGACAGCACTTTCCTGTTATGCCTATCCATCACCTCAATACGACACCACTTCGTGCGGCATCGCTTTGGGACATTACTTGCGACAGTGATGGTGAAATATGCTTTAATCCTGAAAAGCCGCTCTACCTGCATGATGTCAATCTTGATGAAGAGGAGTATTTTCTTGGGTTTTTCAATGTAGGTGCTTATCAAGAGACACTGGGCATGAACCATAACCTCTTTACCCATCCCAATGAGTACACTGTCACTATAGATGACACCTCGTACTCCATCTCAAACGCAGTGGAGTCAAAAAGTATTTTAGAAATTTTAGACTCCATTGGATATGACCCGACTCTAATTGTAGAAAAACTTAATAAAGAACTGAAAAATAGTGAATTTATCACAGAAAAAGAAAAAAGTGATACACTTGCAAAACTAAAAAAACTTTTAAGTCAAAATGGTTACTTAAGAACGACAAATTAAAGGATACTAATGGGTGTGTTTGCAGATATAAGAGAAGATTTTTCAAATGCGTACAAAAATGACCCTGCTCTAACTTCAAAACTTGACTTCTTTTTCAACTATCCCGGTATTTGGGCTATGGCTTGGTATAGAGTTGCACATAGACTCTACACGGCAAACTTTAAACGCAGTGCACGTATTATTATGGGAATAAACCAGATATTTACAAACATCGACATCCACCCAGCAGCAGTCATTGGCAAGCGTGTCTTCATAGACCATGGTTTTGGGGTGGTCATTGGAGAAACTGCCATAGTAGAAGATGATGTCCTTATCTATCAGGGGGTAACGCTTGGTGGGGTATCACTAACGCATGGAAAACGCCATCCTACCATTAGAAAAGGTGCTGTCATTGGTGCGGGTGCAAAAATACTCGGAAACATCGAGATAGGTGAATACGCAAAAATCGGTGCGAATTCCGTTGTTGTCAAAGCAGTAC
>JALUZQ010000231.1 GCA_027011725.1 Sulfurimonas sp.
TGATTAAAAGCTTTTTAACTACAATTAATGGACAAATGAGGATGTTTTGATGAAGCAAAAGTATATATTTTTATTCACTGCGTTTAGCCTAGTATTTTTTAGTGCCTGTTCTCAACAAGTAGGCTTCGAAGTGCTAGAGCCTGCGCAAATAGACAGAATGGCTACGGTAAAAAAGATCGCAGTCAGTAACTTTCGCAACGACAGCGTAGGGCTTTCAAGAAAGATAGAAGCAAAACTCTCTAACTTTGAGATAGACGGCAAAAAATTCTTTACGGTTGTGAGTCGAAATGATCTTAATAAAATAATAGCAGAGCAAAAACTGCAAAACAGTGGACTGGTAAATGATAAAGATATAGTAAAAGTCGGCGAGCTTATTGGCGCGCAGGCTATTATATCTGGAAATGTTTCCCCTGCTACAAAACAAGATACTTACTTTTATGAAGAGCGTGTACGTTGTGCTGACAGAAAATGTAAAAATCTTGAGGTCTATCCTGTGCGTTGTATGAAAAGAGTGGTCGGGCTCTCTGCAGAACTTCGGGTGGTAGATATTGCCAAAGGTGATATCATCTTTGCGCAAAATCTCTCAAAAGATACAGCTTTTAAACATTGTGCTGATGACTCGCGTGCAATTCCTTCAAAAGAGATGGCAGCAGAGCGTTTGGCACAGCGCATAGCAAATGATTTTACTTATAAACTCACTCCACACTACAGACATCTCAATGTTACACTGTTGGATGATCCAGACTTGGACTATAGCGACAAGCAGGAGTCACTTTTAGAAAATGCACTCAAATATGTCGAGCAGGGACGCTATGACAAAGCTGAAAAACTCCTCATGCGTCTTATTGATTCGACGGGTGGAAAAAGTTATGTGGCATTTTATGATTTGGGTGTTATAAAAGAGGCACAAGGGAAGTATAAAGAGGCAAAAGAGTACTATGAATACGCAGATGATTTGATGATAGAACCGGTAGAGGAGATAAACGCAGCGATATTGCGCATAAACTCTCTCATAGCCAAACGCAAAAAAACGATGGAGCAGTTAAACAGATGAGAATAGTATGGATTATGTTAGTGATTATGTTGGGTGTGAATTTTGCAGGTTGTGGTTCTGCAAAGCGTGTAGAGGTTGCACAAAAGCAGCTTCCAAGTTGGTATGAACATCCTCCTCGCTCAACAAGCAGTGAACTCTACGCGGTTGGAGAGGGAAAAAGTAAACGCGAAGCGATAGATAATGCTTTGGCACTACTTGCTTCTACTTTAAGTGTATCCATCTCTTCTGATTTTAATGCAAAAACTGTTGTCAAAGAGGGGAGAGTTAATTCTTCGGATGCAACCTATGTCAATCAAACGCAGAGTGAAGTAAAGAAGATACGCATTACAAACTACCAACTTCTAAACGCAGTCCAGCTTGGATTTAAAAGAGTCGCTGTTTTGGTAAAGGCAGAGAAACAGGCACTCTTTAGCGGTCTTAAAAATGAACTTGATGAGCAGTTTGCAGTGATAGAGAGTCGTCAAAAAAACATTCAAAAACAAAATGCTCTCAAGCAACTCGGGTTTTATAACAAATCGCTTCAAGAGTTACAAAATTTGCAAAATACGCTCTCTGTGATGAAAGTACTGCAAAAGAATTTTGATACATATATATATTTGCAAAAACGCGAGAAGCTTCAAGA
>JALUZQ010000232.1 GCA_027011725.1 Sulfurimonas sp.
CTTTATGTTGGAAAAAACATCTTAAATCAGTTCCGTCAGGATAATGGCTATAAAGAGGGGACATATAAAAAAATATGGTGTGGGAAAGAGGATAACGTAGTAATGAAAGCCATTTGGGAAACACATAGCGAACTTACTCCGGAAGTGCTATATGAAGAGTTGGCAAAAGCCTACTGCGCGCTCTGTTAAGCGAGGGTTTGCTTGTCTAGCGTTTTACATATAGATAACCTCTCCTTTGGTTACTCTAAAGAGAAGCTACTCTTTTCTCACTTCTCTTTAGATGTAAAACAGGGTGAGCTCAAGGCCATTGTCGGTGAGAGTGGAGCAGGTAAAAGTACACTCTTTGAGGTGATTTTGGGTAATTTGCAGCCACTGAGCGGTAGTGTCAAACGCAGTGATAAAGTTTCACAGATATTTCAAGACCCATACAGCTCTTTTCACCCAAGCTATACACTCCTCAACCAAATAAGCGATGTAGCACCCCTTACAAATTTAGATGCTTATTTAAAAGAGATAAATCTTGAAAAAGAGCTTTTAAATAAACTTCCTCATGAACTCTCAGGCGGACAGCTCCAACGTGCTTCTATTTTACGTGCGATGTTAATGCAACCCGAACTGCTACTACTCGATGAACCTACATCTGCACTTGATAATGTCATTCAACTTGAGGTGATGCAAATGTTGCTGAAGCGGCTTGATAAAACTGCTATGCTGCTCATTACCCATGATATGGATTTAGCAGCATGGTGCGCAGATGAGGTGATAAAAATTTAAGCGTAGAGTTTTTTAAAGAGCATCACTGCTAAAAGTGTTGCACTTATGCTCAGCGTTACATTTAAAAATATGTTGAGTCCAAAACTTGTAAACTCTCCCTCTTGGAGCATATTTACATTTTCAAGTGAGAATGTTGAAAATGTAGTCAGTGCTCCTAAAAATCCTGTAACTACAAAAGCTTTGTACTCCGGCTGTACACTTTGTGCAAAAAACATTGCAGCGAAGCCTATGATAAAACTTCCAAGAACATTCACACTGAGTGTTCCAAAAGGAAAAAAAGAACCGGAGAATTTTTGAACACCCGTTGCGATGAGAAACCTAGAGATTGCTCCAAAAAAACCACCTGCACCAACGATAAATAGAAGTGTTATGTTCATTGTTTTTCTTGCATATTGAAATTTTCATGTTTGTACTTGATGACTTCAGTATCTGTGAGAGTCAAAAGAGCATTTTCAAGCATACTGTCAATAGTTTCAATAAAAGTACGAATTTTTGCTTCATCATCAATAATCTCAACAACAAGAGGGAGTTTTTGTGCTAAAGCCCACACTTTAAAACTATGCACCTCAGAGAAGGCACCAATGCCTGCTACTGCTTTAAAAACAGTGGCTCCGGCAAGGTTTTGTTCTTTCACTGCTTTGAGGATCTCTTCAAAAAGCGGTTGCCCTTCATATTTGTCCAGAGTATCTATGTAGATACGTAAAATTTTCTTTTGTCCTAAATAGCGTTTCATTTTTTTTCTCTCTTTACTTCTTCATCGTAGACTTTTTGCATCTTTAAACGCAGCTCCGCCAACCAGTTCGGATCATCAGGATCTGCCACAAAAGAGTCGAGAAATATTGCTTTGATCCGCTTTGGCATATAGTAAAAATTCTTTATGTTGTAGCACTTTGCAGTTTCTATGAGAACAATAGGCTGCACTTTGAGCTTGTATTTGTCGGCTATGACCTTTGCACCTGATTTAAACGGTAACATTCGACCGGTACGAGAGCGTGTTCCTTCTGGAAAAATGGTAAGTACCCGTTTCTTTTTGAGTCGGTCTTTGGCAGCTCTGAGGAGTTTAATGAGAGAGATTTTACTTTCACGTTCAACTTCTATATCTTCAGGCAGACTCATAGCAAGACCAAAGAAAGGGACATCAAAGAGTGCTTTTTTTGCCACCCATGTAATATCTTTAGATGTGAGCGTCTCAATCACACCTATGTCAATGTCACTTTGATGGTTTACTAAAAACATCTGCGCATCAGGGTCTTCTTGACCTATTTTCTCAACAGAGAAAAAGGTACTTAACCGTACAAACCACGCTGCTATTTTGCGTGCGTATGGACGAGGAAGTAGAGGGTACATAATGATAGAGAAGGTTAAAGCTATAAAGATTATAGTCGTAGCTATAAACCAGTTAATATGCGCAAGTATCTTCATTCTTTACCCAGCCTATTTTATTGTTCGTTAGTTTTACTTTGATGTAGTTTTGTGTTTGACCCTCTTTTGCAAGATAAATCTTTGTTTGTGTTGTTTGAAAAATTGTTCCGTTATCTACAGGAAGCAGATGGATCTGTGCACCTTTTTTTATGCAAATATTCTTTTGAGGAATAGAGAGGTAAAGAATATAACCCAAAGGAAGAAAAATAAGAATAAGATAGATGATTTTTCTTTTTAGAAGCACAAGAATAAAGCCAAGCAAGGCAACAGCTGCAGCTGCATACATCTTTTGCATGTCATGTGACTGGTCACGAGGTTTAAGATCACTTTGTGTTGTGACGCTGTCATCATCAACGATGACAGGAATGTCAATAAGCTCAAATCTGTTTTTGAGCAGATTAAAATAGCTGAAAGTAAAATGCTCAAGTTGCTTGTCTATGACAACAAAATAGGTGATTTTTGAAGCGAGATAAGAGTTTGTAGAAGACTCTTTCCCTTGCTTATAAACATCTTTAAAATGTAAAGCGTCTATATCTGTATTTTCTCCTGAGAGTACAAAGACGATGATATTATGAGTGTTGTCATAGTTCGTCGTTTTGTACTCACTTAAAACAAGATCATTTGCGATGATATTTGAAAAGTTCTTTTTCGGATTGAGTTTGATAACGTTAAGCTTTTCTCCCTTTATAAAAGTGGAGTTATACTCTTGTGAGGCGATAAGTGAAGCATTGACATCAGGAAGTTTCGCTCTATTTGCAGTACTTTGCAGGTGAAAAGTATCATAGAGAAATTTTCCCTTTTGTTCACGAATAGGCACTTCATCAAGAATTTTCAATCCTCTTGCATTTGAAAATTCATAGGCAATATCATCATAGTTTTGAACAGTTGAGAGTGCTTTGAGAGTGATAGTAAATATCTCTCCTTGTATGACTCTTTTTGGAATCTCATCATATGAAAGGTAGATGACTTTATTTGCATAAAGTGATGAGATGAAAAGTAAAACAAGGAGAAAAGCTTTTATCACGACTCGAAGAAACCTTGTAGCATATTTACGCCGTCTGCACTGCCAAGCAGAGCTTCCATGGCACGTTCAGGGTGTGGCATAAGACCAAATACATTTTTTTCTTTATTACAAATACCGGCAATACTTTCCACACTTCCATTAGGGTTTTGGATTTCACCATTTGCATCAGTATATTTTAAAAGTACCTGTCCATTTGCTTCAAGCTCTTGTAGCCCAGCTTCATCTATGTAGTAATTTCCATCATGATGTGCGATAGGGATATTTACGACATCACCATTTGAGAGCTTTTTTAAAAAAACATTGTCATTACTGACAACTTTAAGATGATGGTGTTTTGAGATAAAGTGTAGACCTTCGTTGCGTTTGAGTGCACCTGGAAGTAGACCAGCTTCAGTTAAAACCTGAAAACCATTACAAATTCCAAGCACTTTTCCGCCCTCGGCTGCATACTCAGCTACTGCTTTCATCACAGGAGAGAACTTTGCGATGGCACCACTTCTGAGGTAGTCTCCATAAGAGAAACCACCTGCTACAACAAGCAGGTCAGTATCATTAGGAATATTTTGAGATTTATGCCAGACTATCTCTGTATCAGCACCAAGTTTTTTAAATGCATACTCAGTGTCATATTCACAGTTCGTTCCAGGAAATTGGAGAATTGAAACTTTCATTATACAAGCTCTATGTTATAGTCTTCAATTACAGTATTTGCAAGGAGTTCTTCACACATTTCAGTCACATCACTCATTGCTTTTTCTTTATCTGTTTCATCAAGTTGTAAAACGATCTGTTTTCCAACACGAACATCTTTGACTGCATTAAACCCAAGAGAATCAAGTGCGTGATGAACGGCTTTTCCTTGAGAGTCTAATACACCTGCTTTTAAATATACGTTTACTATTGCTTTTATCATAATTACTTCCCTAAAATTCTATCTAGTACTTGCTCATAGGCAACTGTTAATCCGCCAAGGCCTTGACGAAATCTATCTTTATCCATCTTCTCACCACTCTCTATGTCCCAAAAACGACAATTGTCAGGTGAAATTTCATCTACTAAAATGATGTTTCCATCTTTGTCTTTTCCAAACTCGAGTTTAAAATCAACAAGATTAAGCCCTTTGTCTGCAAAGTAAGGTTTTAAAATGTCATTTACTTGTCTTGCCATACGACGAAGTTTGTCAAGCTCATCTTGAAAATCAACAAGTCCTAAAATAAGCGCGTGTTGGTCGTTAAGCTTTGGATCTCCAAGCTCATCATTTTTGTAATCAAACTCTACTAAAGTAAATGGTAAAACTGTACCGTCTTCTATACCAAGATTACGAGTGAGTGAACCTGTGGCGATATTGCGGACAATTACCTCAATCATAATAACATCCACTTTTTTATGGAGCATATGGTTATCATCTAACATTTTTACGAAGTGTGTAGGGATACCGTTTGCTTCAAGCAGTTTAAAAAGTTCTGTAGATATCTTGTTATTGAGCGCACCTTTTCCAGCTTCACTCGATTTCTTTTCACCGTTAAACGCAGTTAAATCATCTTTAAACTCAGAGATGACAAGGTTCTCATCATCTGTGAGGTATAATTTTTTTGCTTTTCCTTCGTAGAGTAACTCTCTTTTTTCCACGCTGCCTATCCTTTTAATATGATTAATGATTTGGTAATATCAACTGCTTCTTTGAGTTGAATATCTTTTTCAAGCATTTCTGGCGTAATTATATCTTTTTTATCTTTTTTATCTTCTTTAGTCTTGCTTTTTTTGCCATCAATTTTTTCAAGTTCTTTTTGAAGGTGCTTTTTGAGGTCTGCTTCTTTGATAGCAAACTCATTTTTATGGACTTTCACTTCACCCGGAGCAACTGTTATGTCAGGTGTTACACCAACAGCTTGAATCGTTCTTCCACTTGGCAAATAATATCTTGCGATGGTGAGTTTGATAGCTTCTTTCTTTGAAATAGGCAGTACAACTTGCACACTTCCTTTTCCAAAAGTTTTTTCACCGACCAAAACAGCACGTTTGTGATCTTGCAAGGCACCACTTACAATTTCACTTGCACTTGCACTCCCTCCATTGACTAGAACCACAAGAGGAACTTCCGTGAGAGTGTCACTCTCATGTGCATTATAGACTTTGTTTTCTGATTTACGTCGTCCTTTTTGTGAAACGATGACACCCTCGTCGACAAATGTATCTACAAGACCTACAGCCTGATCGAGCAAGCCTCCCGGATTATTACGTAGGTCAAGAATAATTCCTTTTGTGTTTGCTTTATTCTTCTTAATTGCCTTTGCAACATCTTTGACAACTTTTTTATCAAAACTTGTCACTCTTAGATATAAAATATTGTCGTTAATAGTTTTTGAATAGACAGATTGGATTTTGATAATATCACGTACGATATGAATAGAAAGAGGTTTGTTTTCTCCTTCACGGACAATCATTAAATCAATAGGTGTACCGACTTTTCCTCTCATGAGAGAAACAGCTTCATCGATAGTCATTCCGATGGTAGATTTTTTGTCAATTTTTAAAATGATATCACCAGCTTTGAGCCCTGCTTTGTCAGCAGGCGTTCCCTCAATGGGAGAGATGACAGTGAGTGCCCCATCTTTCATCCCTACAGTAATGCCAAGCCCGCCAAACTCACCATTTGTTTGCACCTCAAGGCGTTTAAAATCTTTTTGAGTAAGAAAAGCTGAATGGGCATCAAGATTTTTCATCATACCATCGAGGGCTTTGTCTATGAGCTCATTAATAGTTACTTTATCTACATCATATTGTTCTACTATGTTGAGTACATTTGCAAACTTACTCAAAGCTTCAAGACGTGACGTCTCTTTCTCTGCTGTTTGCGCTGCGCTTTTAGATGCGAGTTCTGAAGAAAAAAGGAGCGTAGAACAGAGTGCTACAGAGAGAAATCCGAGGGAAATAATTTTTTTGTTTTTCATAATATACCTAGATAAAATTTTTTAAAAAGGCATTATATCAACTCTTATTAAATAGCTGTTTAAATAGCAG
>JALUZQ010000233.1 GCA_027011725.1 Sulfurimonas sp.
ATGCAGATGAAGCAAAAGCAGGCAAATTTATAAAAAAACAGATAGGGCTTGATTCTTTTGGAAAATATAGTGCTTCTTTATTTAAAGCAGCACTTATTTTAAATAGTTGCTGCACCTTAGAAGGAGTGGTGACATCTGATGGTGTGATAGAAAAAGCGTATTTAGAGCGATTTGTGAATAGAAAAAATGTTTTTTATGGGGATATTGGCATTCGTGTAAAAAATGATAAAAAGGGTTTTGTTATTGTCACTGCTAGTGATCCTTTTATGAAAAACAATCCTTTTAAAAAGGGAGATTGTATAATATTATACGATGCTAAGAAAACAGGCAACGCTGCAGAGCTTATGCGAAAGATTCTTTTTTCAGATATTGGCTCAAAACATAGTGTAAAGATTAAAAGAGATGCGAAATTTATAACATTTAAGGTAAAAGCTAATGAGAGATATGGCGGTGGTTATCTTAGTGATACTTTTTTAGAACAAAAAGGGATATATTTTGATAAAACTCTTCATATTACACGCCTTAATGGAAGCTTTAAAAATTATGGCTTAAAAGTCGGTGACAGGCTTAGAGAAGTAAACGCAGTCGCAGTAAATAACCAAGAACAACTGCGTCTGTATATAGAAAAATATAAAGACTACTCTTCATTGCTTTTTGAACGCAATAAGTTCCAATTTTTTGTAAATATTAAGTAGAAAAAGACTAAAATTTCACATGCAAAACTTCGAGCAATTTTTACTAGAAAATTTACCAACATCAAAGAGCATCCATCCCCATTATGAGGATGCCTTGCAAAATATGCTTAAAGCTGGCGGCAAGCGTTTCCGTCCTGCACTTTTACTGGGTGTTGTTAATGCTTACAACCCTTTAATGCTCGACTCTGCCCGTTACGCTGCCTATGCGATAGAACTTTTACATACATATTCACTTATTCATGATGATTTGCCTGCCATGGATGACTCTCCACTTCGCCGTGGGAATCCTACTTTACATGTAGTTTTTGATGAAGTAACTGCTATTTTAGTGGGAGATGCACTAAACACCTATTCATTTGAAGTGCTTTCAAATGCTCCATTCTCAGATGAGACAAGAGTCAAACTTATAAGAGAACTCGCAACAAATGGCGGTTTAAATGGTATGGTTCTCGGGCAAGCCATTGATTGTTATTTTGAAAACAGACCGCTACAAATCGAAGATATTAAGATTTTACATACAAATAAAACTGCAAAACTTATAGCCGCTTCACTGAAAATGGGTGCTATAATTGTTGGGCGTGAGGATGTTGCACAAAAACTGTATGATTTTGGGATTGATTTAGGGCTGCTCTTTCAAATACAAGATGATATTTTAGATGTGACACAATCAAGCCAAGAAGCTGGTAAACTGACACATAATGATGAAGACAAAAATAGTTTTGTAACTATTTTGGGTTACGAGCGTGCAATGCAAGAGGCAAATGCTTTAGCACAAAGATTACTACAAGAGATGGATAATTTTGATGAGAGTTTACAAAGTGAATTGTCACCTCTATTAACCAAATATATAAACAGACACAAATAAATGAGAAACCGACTGCTTAGTGAGCTTTTTTCCGAGGGCAAATCCTCCCTATGGTCTGAGCCTCTCCAAAAAGCCCACTAAGCAGTCTACTTAAAGGAAGAAAACAACATGAAGAATAACGTAATGCGCAAAAAGATGGCAGACACTATTAGATTTTTAGCAGCCGATATGGTTCAAAAGGCAAATTCAGGCCATCCGGGTGCACCGATGGGACTTGCAGATATTGCGGTTGTTTTAAGTGAACACTTAAACCACAATCCTAAAAACCCTGCATGGCTTAATCGTGACAGACTTGTATTTTCAGGTGGGCATGCGACAGGGCTTATCTACTCTTTGTACTATCTTTGGGGATATGGACTAGAACTTGAAGACTTGAAAGAGTTTCGCCAACTCGATTCAAAAACTCCGGGACATCCTGAGTATGGACATACTGCAGGCATAGAAATCACAACAGGACCACTTGGTCAAGGTGTGGCAAACGCAGTTGGTTTTTCTATGGCTTCAAAATTTACTGGGGCCCAAGTAAACTCCGATACAGCTGATTTAATTGATCATAATGTTTACTGTTTATGTGGTGATGGTGACCTTGAAGAAGGACTCTCTTATGAAGCATGTTCTATTGCAGGACATAACAAACTTGATAATTTAATCTTGATTTATGATTCAAATCGTATTACCATCGAGGGAACAACTGATTTGAGTATTAGTGAGAACATTACAGAGAGATTTGAAGCGCAAGGCTGGGATGTTTTAGAGTGTGATGGTCATGATTATGATGATATTGATGCGACACTTACAACTGCAAAAGCAAATACAAGACCGACACTTATTATTGCCAATACTATTATTGCAAAAGGTGCTGGAAAATTAGAAGGTTCTCATCATGCTCATGGTGCACCACTTGGTGAAGAGGTAATTGCTGAAGGGAAAAAAGCGGTAGGATTTGATCCTGAGAAAAAATTCTTTGTTGATGATGATGTACTTGCACGATTCAGATGTGCTGTTGAAGAGGGCGATTTACTAGAGCGTGAGTGGATTCACAGACAAAAGACAGTGCCGTTAATGGAACAAAATGAGGCATTAAAAGCACTCGAAAATCCTGATTTTTCAAGAATCCAGTGGCCAGAGTTTGATAAAGCCGATGCAACAAGAAATACAAATGGAAAAATCTTAAACGCAATCGCGCGTGCAGTGCCAAGTTTCTTGGGTGGCTCAGCTGACCTTTCTCCGTCGAACAAAACTTACCTCAATGACATGGGAACATATCCAAAAGGGCGTAATATCTACTTTGGTATTCGTGAACATGCTATGGCTTCCATTGCAAACGCAATGGCTCTTTATGGACCATTGAAACCATTTACATCTACGTTCTTTGTCTTCTCAGACTACCTCAAACCTGCAACGCGTATTGCCGCACTTGCAGGTATTCAACAGTTCTTTGTATGGACACATGACAGCATCGGTGTAGGAGAAGATGGACCAACACATCAACCAATAGAACACCTTTCACAGTTTCGTGCACTTCCTAATTTTTATGTATGGCGTCCAGCTGATGGTGCTGAAAATGTAGAGGCGTGGAAAACAGCGCTTGAGATGAGTAAATCTCCATCTGCATTTGTATGTTCTCGTCAATCTTTGGCACTCCTTCCAAAGGCGGTTAAAGGTGAAGCATCTCGTGGTGGATACCTCCTTGCAAGTGATGCAAACGCAGTCATCACACTTATGGCATCAGGAAGTGAAGTAGAACTAGCACTTAAAACAAAAGAGGCACTGAATGAAAAAGGTGTTCCTGCTAATGTTGTAAGTGTTCCATGTTATGACCTTTTCATAGAGCAAGAGCAATCTTACATTGATGAAATGATTATTCCTGATACGAAAAAAGTAGCCATAGAAGCTGCACGAGGACTTGAGTGGTACCGTTTTGCAGATGAAGTAATAGGTATGGACACTTTTGGTGCATCAGCACCTGCTGGACAACTCTTTGAAAAATTCGGCTTTACTGTTGATGCTATTTTAGAGAGAATTAAATAAAAAGAGGCTTATTAGCCTCTTTTGTATGCTTGCTGCGTTTGGATGCGATTGTCTATATATCCCCGTCCAACTGTAAAATGGTAGAGTGACTGATAGCTGTTATTTTTCATCCCTAATATCCGTTTATGCACTAAATCATCTAAAAAACAGCCTATTCCTGTTCCTGAAAGCCCAAGTGATGTTGCTTCAAGATAGAGTTGTTGTCCTATGGCTCCACACTCCCAGTAGAGCTCTTTGTACCTGTGAGCATCACACTCTAAAAGCTCCTCTGCGTATCTGCAGAGCATTCCAAATGAGAAGGCTCCGTCACTTGCTATGGCTTGATTGCAGCTGATGATTTTTGAGGCTTCTGTGTAGTCTGCTATTTCGAGCAGGTAGAGGTTTTTATATGATGTCATTTGCCATAAAAAATCTTCTTTGAACTCTTTTTGCAGCTCATGTAGAGCAGATTCTTCTCTCACAAGTATGTAAAGCCCTTGTTTGTACTCGGCTACGCGATGGACAAACAAAAGTAGATGCGCTACGTTTACTCTGCCATCTTGTGAACATGTCGCTGCGTTTAGAAGGGTGTGAAACTGCTCTGCTGAGATATGTGACTTCTCTTTATCCATCACATGAATACTTCTGCGTTTGAGTATGACCTCTTTTGCCTCCTTGGTAGGTTCTCGTTTGACTCTGCACGCTTGATGGATAAGCGGCAGAGCTTTTGAGCGCTCAGATGTAGCAGCTGCAACACGAGGAATAATCTCCCATTCATGCATTGAGGGGCTGAGTTTGTTTGCTATGCCCTCATATTGCTGTGGCAAATCTTCCAAGAGTGATGTGAAGTCGTGTAAAGGATTACACGACTCTTTCGAGACAATAAAAAGCATATCTGCTATCTCATCTTCAAAAAAGCGCTCTTTTTGAGAGAGCCCAAAAAGTTTTTCTATCTCTGCTTCACTGAGTGAGTCTATGCGGGTAAGCTTCCATCCTAAGAGTTTTGCTGAAACTGTAAGAGCATTGTATGCGTGTCCTGCATCGAGCTGCGTGTAGCGAAAAGCACGCTCGCCATATTTCCAAGCCTCCCTCCATGGGATGCTTGAGAGTCCAAGTAAAAAGCTCTTTTGTGGTAAACTTTGCCAAAAATCAGTATTAAACGCAGCGAGTTGTTCAAAAGTGTGCTCTTTTGGAGCGTAGTGCATAACAGTGCTTTGCTCATTTTCCATCATTGGAGGTAAAACAAGATAGCTCTCAGTCGGATGCAGGTTTCCACTTGAAGCGTTACAACGCACAGCCCACGTACTGCCGCCTGAACTTTTCCATGCGGCAATGCCGAGTGAGAACTGCAGGAGTTGCGAGAGTGACTCTTTGAGCAGGGGTGCAACTGGAAGCTCTTCATCGAGCAGTGAGTAGGGTGGAGTGGGGTTTTCAAGCGCGATAGGAAGTACTATCTGCTTTGCACCTTTGTACTCCCGAAAAGGGTCAGGCTGTGTTGCCCAGTCCATATAGCCAAGTGATTTTGCATATCTTTGGTGTGAGTGTTTTGTGCGTTCATGGTAATCAAATACGATTTGTAGGTTTTTATTCATAGCTTTAGTGTAATCTTTTTTTCTTAAAAGTTTTTAGAAGAATTTGACTTAGTTTTTCAAAGTAGCTCTTTTTAATGCAAGAGTTGATAAAAGTAGCCTATGAAATTTTCTGATTTAAAACTAACAACACCCTACCTTTCGCTTTCGCCGCTCTTTTATGACATGGCAGAACCTCTGCCACTTGAAAAGCCATTTCTTATAGCAGCTTCACAAGATGCAGCAAAACTTTTAGGGGTGGATGAAAATCTCTATAGTGATGCAAGACTACTCTCTCTAGTAAATGCACAAACGCAGCTTGAGAACTCTCATTTCTTCTCAATGTGTTATGCTGGACACCAATTTGGCTATTTTGTAGAGCGCTTAGGTGATGGACGTGCCATCAATCTTGGCAAGGTAAATGGGCAAAATCTACAGCTTAAAGGTGCAGGTTTGACACTCTATTCACGTCAAGGCGATGGCAGGGCAGAACTACGCTCAAGTATACGTGAGTTTTTGATGAGTGAGGCGATGTACGGTCTTGGCATTGAGACTTCACGTGCTTTAGCGCTTATTGGGAGTGAGACAAAAGTTGCACGTGAGCGCTGGGAGAGTGGGGCAATAGTGCTGCGTTTATCTCCTACGTGGGTACGTTTTGGAACTTTTGAGTATTTTTATGCAAAAGGGGAATATGACAAACTCCAGGAGCTTGCCGATTATGTAATAGCCGAGTCATTTCCTGAACTTGAAAATGAAGAGGGACGTTACCTGAAAATGTATGCTAAAGTCGTGGGAAACACTGCGCGAACTGTAGCAAAATGGCAGACTTATGGTTTTAATCATGGGGTGATGAATACAGATAATATGTCCATAGACGGCAGAACCATCGACTATGGTCCTTTTGCATTTTTGGATGATTATGATGCGAACTACATCTGTAACCACACCGATGTCGAAGGGCGCTACAGCTTTAAAAATCAGCCGGGTATTGCGAAGTGGAATTTGGCACAGTTGGCACGTGCGCTTTCTCCTATTGTCTCTCATGAAGGTTCTTTGCTTGTGCTTGATGAGATGTTTACAGCTGTATATGAGCGAGAATATTGTTCATTGATGTATGGACGTATGGGGCTTTTTGAAGCTGATGCAGAAGATGTAAAACTGATGGAGTGGATGTTGGGAGCTTTAGAGAGTTCTGTCATAGACTACAACGGTTTTTTCCGTAAATTCTCACGATATGATGGAGATAAATCATCCATACTTGATAGCTGCGTTTACAGAGCGCCGCTAGATGAATGGTTCGATGCTTATACACTGCGTTTAGAAAAAGAGAAGCTGAGTCAAACGCAGCGAGAGCAAAAAATGTTGCAAAATAATCCAAAATACATTCTTAGGAATCATCTGCTCCAAGAGGCGATAGTTAAGGCTGAGCGTGGAGAGTTTGAGATGGTGCAAGAGCTTTTGAAAGTGGCACTTTCACCATTTGAAGAGCATAAGGAGTTGGAGCATTTGACAAAACCGACGCCTGAGTATGCAAAAAATAGAAAACTCAGCTGCTCCTCTTAGAGGAAGCTAAGGAGTTTTACACCTACAAAGATAACACCTAAAAAGAGCAGGGATGTTATAAATACGAGAGCTGTGACTATTTTTGGTTCGCAATCATAAAGCGAAGAGAGATTTACATTTGCGATTGCTAAAGGTGTAAGTAGCTCTATAAATATAATTCCTTTTATCATACTATCAAGTTCTAAAAATGAGAGAACTACAAAAGCAAGAGTAGGTAAAAGTAAAAACTTAAAGCTTATGACCCAGCTAATGAGCGTTCTATTAATTTCACGAACTTTTGTTCCATAAAGATAGATACCAAATAAAATCAGTTGCATAGTAATAGAGGCATATGCTCCCATCATAAGCATATCCATTATTGCTTTATTTGGACGATACCCATAGAGACTTAATCCTATTGCAATAAGTGCAGCCCAGAGTATAGGAAGCTTTAAAACATTTTTTAGTGATTCTGTTACACTAAAAGTACCTCGTGAGTAAAAATAGACGCCAATAGTATAGACAACAAAAATGTTCATTAAATTGACTATGGTTGTGTATGGAATGGAGGCTTCTCCAAAGATAGCGATATTGAGAGGGATACCAAGATTTGCTGTATTGCCAATGAGTGCTGCAACTACAGCTATGGAGTGCTCTTTTTTCTCATGAAAGAACTTTTTTGCAAAAAGAGCTGAGAATATAAGGGCGATAAGAATAATAATGAGATAGACAAAGGGTGCATAAAAGAGCGTTATGTCTATAGGACGCAGTAATAGTCCCCAAAAGGTTAAAAAAACCTGCAAGAAGTAGACATTTAAAAGCGTAATTGTTTTGTCATCTATCTGTTCTTTAAAGGAACGTTTGGCTATGTAACCGATAATAATAAAAAGGTAAATACTAAAAATACTAAAAATTATTGAACTCATAATGCAATTATACTGTATAATTTCACTATGAATAGAATCCAAGAGATAGAAAAAACAGTAAAAGAAAATTTGGCGGTGATGCTTTACTTTTCAGCACCAACTTGTAATGTCTGCCATGCACTTAAGCCAAAACTGCTTGAGGCGATAGAGACGAACTTTAAAGAGTTTAAAATCATAAGTGTAGATACATCGCTAGAGCAGGAAATAGCAGCACACTACAGTGTTTTTGCTATTCCTACGGTGCTTGTCTTTTTAGACGGTAGAGAGTTCTTACGTAAATCTCGTCATATGAGTGTTGATGAGGTAGTACGCGCTATACAACGTCCTTATGAGATTATGCTCTCATAAAGATTAGCACTTAAACGCAATGAGTGCAGCCGTGATTGCAACATTGAGTGACTCTACATCCCTTTGCATTGGAATGATGAGTTTTTTGTTACAGAGTACAGCAACTTCTTCGCTGACACCTTCACTCTCATTTCCTAAAACATAAATAGATTTCTTTTTTTCTTTTACATTGTAAATGCTCTCATCTGCTTCTAACGAAAGAGCATATATATCTGTTTCGTGCAGATCTTTGAGTACATCTTCAAGTTTGTCACAAAAGTAGATAGGAAGTTTAAAGAGTGTACCTGCACTTGCTTTAACGACAAGTGGAGAGATCTTTGCAGAGTTCTTTTTTGGTAGAATAATTCCATCTACATTGCCTGCAGCACATGAACGGATAATCATTCCTAGATTTTGTGGATTGTGAATGCCATCAAGAGCTATAATACGAAAAGAGCTGAGTTCTTTAAGCTTTGCTGCGTTTAGGTAGCTCTTGGAGATGATGTCTATGGCAACACCCTGATCTTGTTTGGCGTTTTTAGAGATGCGCGAGAGAGCATTTTTTTCGTGATGGGTAATTTCTATATTTCTCTCTTTTGCTAAACGCAGTATCTTTTTAATAGCACCGTCTGGCTTGTTTGAACTTGCCATATGGAGCTTGTGAATTTCTATAGAGTTGTCTTGGAGCATCTCTATAACGACATTACGCCCATAAAGGGTAATAATTTTCTCAAAAAAGGCTTTTTTCTCTTTGTACTCTTGTGAATCTTGCATATCTTCTCCTACTCTACTATGTTATAAACTATTTCAGTTTTGTTTTTTATCACTTTTATCTCAGCGACACTGAGTCCTTCAATCTCAAGTTGCATAAAGGTTTCCATGCTCTCAATGTTATGTTTCGCTATTTCACGCAACACTATACCTCTATAGGCTTTTGCCCAGTGACTCACTGTTTTTCCATTTTTTAAAAACTTGAGTGTAGTATAGGCTTTTGTGCTTTTGTAAAATTTATCATAATACCCAGCACGCAAATCAAGCACTTCATGTGCGCTAAGGTAAAGATCTATTTGGTAAGAGAAACGTTCTTTGTAAAATTTTTCCGGTGCAATATCTCCTATAGTATTGCCTTGTTTAACTTTATAGTTCGCAATTGGGTCTCCCCCAAGGAGTGGTCCATAAAGATTAGAGAAGATAAGTGTATTCTCCTGTAAAAACTTTTGTGCCTTAGCATCAAGCTCTTTGTATTTGAGATAATCATAGGCTACACCTTGATAACGCTCAATTGCAGGCATAAGAGAAGAGTTGAAAATATCGCAGATGTAAGCTTCACATTCACTAAACTTTTTAAAGCCAAAGAGTTTTTTTATTGCCTCTTCATCTTGTGAAAGCACAATATCATTATAGGTATGGAGTATTTTATCTCTGGCACTGAGCGCTCCAAATATATCTTTTTTTGCAGTATTTCCACCGCTGTTTTTTCCTTCAGACGGAGAGAAGAGGATTTTTAACATATATATCCTTTATAAAATCTAGGAGAATTATAACTGTTTTATGGATAGAAAAGCCTTGATGCAGGCTTATAAAGCATCAAAAATGAGAAATTTAAAAGAAATCTCATATTTTTTCTAAAAACCCTTGACATTGAATTTCTTTTGCACTATAATTCTGGCTCAAATTCGATGCCGACATAGCTCAGTTGGCTAGAGCAGCTGATTTGTAATCAGCAGGCCCGGGGTTCAAATCCTCGTGTCGGCACCATTGAATTTTGAATATTAGAAACAGTGTTAGACCAGAAAAGACATTTTTAAAATGTATTAAGTGGTGGGATAGTCAAGTGGCCAACGACGGCAGACTGTAAATCTGCTCCCTATGGGTTCAGAGGTTCGACTCCTCTTCCCACCACCACCAATGACACGCGGGTGTAACTCAGTGGCTAGAGTTCCTGCCTTCCAAGCAGGCTGTCGAGGGTTCGAATCCCTTCACCCGCTCCATTGAACAAAACTTCTGGAAGCTGAAGTATAATTTCGTCTTACTTCATACAACTACAAATAGAGATTTTATAAATGTCAAAATGTAGTATCTAATCACAACTAATATTTATCGGTATAAAAACAAAAGAATCATGCAGTGATTTCTTAATATTTATTTCGCTGTGCTTATGTGGCTCAGTGGTAGAGCACTTCCTTGGTAAGGAAGAGGTCGTGGGTCCGATTCCCATCATAAGCTCCATATATACTATATTTAATAAATTTAAGAAATAATTGAATGATTTTTGGGTATAATTCCATTTCAATTCACAATTAAAGTCGGAGGACACTATGGCAAAAGAAAAGTTTGAACGTAATAAACCGCATGTTAACATTGGTACTATTGGACACGTTGACCACGGTAAAACTACACTAACAGCAGCAATCACTGCAGTACTTGCAGTAAAAAATGAAGCACAATTTATGGACTATGACCAAATTGATAATGCTCCAGAAGAAAGAGAGCGTGGTATTACTATCGCTACTTCACATGTTGAGTATGAAACTGACAAACGTCACTATGCACACGTTGACTGTCCAGGTCACGCGGATTATGTTAAAAACATGATTACTGGTGCTGCACAAATGGATGGTGCTATTCTTGTTGTTTCTGCAGCGGATGGCCCGATGCCACAAACACGTGAGCACATTCTTCTTTCTAAGCAAGTTGGTGTTCCTTATATCGTTGTTTTCATGAACAAAGAAGACATGGTTGATGATGAAGAACTACTTGAACTAGTAGAGATGGAAATCCGTGAACTACTAGATATGTATGACTTCCCAGGTGATGACACTCCTATCACTGCAGGTTCTGCATTAAAAGCTCTTGAAGAAGCTAAAGCTGGTGCTCTTGGTGAGTGGTCAGATAAAATTATTGCACTTATGGACACTGTTGATGAGTGGATTCCTGAACCAGAACGTGAAACTGACAAAGATTTCTTGATGCCAGTTGAAGATGTGTTCTCAATTTCTGGACGTGGTACTGTTGTAACAGGTCGTATCGAGCGTGGTATTGTTAAGGTTGGTGACGAAGTCGAAATCGTAGGTATCAAAGATACTCAAAAAACAACTGTAACTGGTGTTGAAATGTTCCGTAAAGAAATGGAGCAAGGTGAAGCTGGTGATAACTGTGGTATCCTTATTCGTGGTATCGCTAAAGATCAAGTTGAGCGTGGTCAAGTACTATGTAAGCCGGGTTCAATCACTCCACACACTAAATTTACTGCAGAAATCTATGTTCTAAGTAAAGATGAGGGTGGTCGTCATACTCCATTCTTCAATGGTTACCGTCCACAATTCTATGTACGTACTACAGACGTTACAGGTGCAATCACTTTACCAGAAGGTACTGAGATGGTTATGCCAGGTGATAACGTAAGTATTACTGCTGAATTAATTCACCCAATTGCAATGGAAAAAGGTACTAACTTCGCTATCCGTGAGGGTGGTAGAACTGTTGGTGCTGGTGTTGTTGCAGAGATTCTTGCATAATTCGCTTCGGCGAATATGCAAAATCCTTTAAAAGGTAAAATATAATGAGAGAAGCAATTCACTTAGGTTGTGAGAAATGTACTAGACGTAACTATCACACAACTAAAAACAAAAAGACTCACACTGAGAAATTTTCAGTACGTAAATACTGTAAATGGTGTAAAGAGCACACAATTCATAAAGAGATGAAACTGTAGTAACAGTTTCTCTCCATTTAGGCGTATAGCTCCAATGGTAGAGCACCGGATTCCAAATCCGGGTGTTGGGAGTTCGAGTCTCTCTACGCCTGCCACACATTTTTTATCAGTAAAGCATAGAATGCTCTATTTATAAGAGATGATAGATTAAAATATGGAAAATTAGATGGACTTAAGTAAACACATTCGTAATGCTAAATTAGAATTAAGCAAGGTTATCTTCCCAACAAAAGGGCAGGTTAAACAAGCTTATATTGCAGTTGTAATCGTTGTATCTGCAATAGCAGCATTTTTAGCATTGGTAGATTTACTTATGTCATCAATCATGTCAGCAATTTTAGGTTAAGGAGTTAGTTATGGCACATCAATGGTACTCTATTCAGACCTATGGAAGCGACAGAACTGTAAGAGATGCAATCTTCAACATGATAGAAGAGTTTGGTCTTCAAGATCAGATTACAGACGTTATTGTCCCAACTGAAGACGTTATTGAAGTAAAAGATGGTAAAAAGAAAGTAAGTGAGCGATCACTCTACTCGGGATATGTATTTGCAAGAATTGATCTCAATACTGAGATTCAGCATATGATACAATCGATTCCGAAAGTTTCTGGATTTATCGGTGAAGGAAATGTTCCAACACCTTTAAGTGAGCATGATATCAATGTTATACTTGATCGTGTAAATAATCGTGCAGCACCGAAACCAAAAGTATTTTTTGATAATGGTGAGACTGTACGTATTATTGATGGACCTTTCGCGAACTTTACTGCGACTGTAGATGAGTACGATTTAGAACATGGTACTTTAAAACTCAATGTTTCGATTTTTGGAAGAGCAACACCTGTTGATATCTCTTATACTCAAGTCGAAAAAATAATTTAAATTCATAAAAAGGAAAGATAATGGCAAAAAAAGTCATGGATTATATCAAGCTACAAATCGAAGCTGGTAAAGCAAACCCTGCACCACCGGTAGGACCAGCACTAGGACAACGTGGTGTTAACATCATGGAATTCTGTAAAGCATTTAATGAAAAAACTAAAGATAAAATGGGATTCAAAGTTCCTGTTGTAATTACAGTTTATAATGATAGAAGTTTCTCTTTTATCACAAAACAACCACCTGCATCTGAACTATTGATGAAAGCTGCTGGACTTAAAAAAGGTACAGATAACCCTCTTAAAAATAAAGTTGGTTCAATTACTCGTGCTCAATTAATGGAAGTTGTTGATGCTAAAATTGAGGATTTAAATACTGACGATAAAGAAGCTGCTGCTAATACTTTAGCTGGTTCTGCTCGTTCAATCGGTATCGAAATCAAAGACTAATTTAGAGAACAGATCACCGACCACAGTGATGTAAAACTTTGTGGCAGAATTAATATGGAGAATTTGTAATGAGCAAAAGATATAAACAATTATTAGAAAAAATTGATAACACAAAAGCTTATGGTGTTGAAGAGGCTTCTTCAACAGTAAAAGAGCTTAAAAGTGCAAAATTTGACGAAACTGTTGAAATTGCAATGAATTTAAATGTAGACCCTCGTCACGCTGACCAAATGGTTCGTGGTGCTGTTGTTCTTCCTCACGGAACTGGTAAGACTGTTCGTGTTGCAGTATTTGCTAAAGGTGCTAAAGCTGATGAAGCAAAAGCAGCTGGTGCAGACATCGTTGGTACTGATGATTTAGTTGCACAAATCAAAGAGGGAATCTTCAACTTTGATGTTGTTGTTGCTGCTCCTGATTGTATGGGACTTGTTGGTCAAATCGGTCGTATCTTAGGGCCAAAAGGTTTAATGCCTAACCCTAAAACTGGTACGGTAACTCCAGATGTTGCTACTGCAGTTAACAATGTTAAAGGTGGTCAAGTTAACTTTAGAGTTGACAAAAAAGGTAACATTCACGCTGGTATCGGTAAAGCAAGTTTTGAAGCGAACCAAATCAAAGAAAACTTAGAAGCTTTCCTTGTTGCTATCAATAAGCAAAAACCTGCATCTGCAAAAGGTCGTTATATTAAAAACGCTGCTCTTAGTTTAACTATGAGTCCAGCTGTAAAACTTGACGTTATCGAATTAGCAGACATCAAGTAACTATTTAAAAGTGCCTTTATGGTGCTTTTGAAAGTTTTTATTTTAAAATAAAACTATTTTAAAGTAAAGATTTTCAATTATTTGGGAATCTGAATTACTTGGACTAAAGATAGACGGGGGTTTCTACTATGTAAGTAGTAAGCTTAATCGGCCTTTCCCGCCCCTCTTGAAGTTATGTCTGAGAAAGGAGAACTATATGTTAAAGTCAAAAAAAGCTGAAGTAATTGCTGACTTAACAGCTGCATTTGCTGATACTACTGCCGTAGTTATCTGTGACTATAAAGGTCTTACAGTAAGCAAACTAGAAGCGTTAAGAAAAGCTGCTCGTGCTAAAGACACAAGTGTTCAGGTTGTTAAAAATACTTTAGCTACTATCGCATTAAAAAATGCTGGTATGTCTGGTGTAGAAATCAAAGACACAAACATTTTTGTTTGGTCTGATGATGTTATCAGTGCTGCCAAAATTGCTGCTGATTTCGCTAAAGAAAATGAACAATTTGTTATCAAGGCTGGTTATTTAGATAAAGAACCTGCAGACGTAGCTAAAATTGAAGCATTTGCTAAACTTCCAGGTCGTGATGAACTACTTGGTATGCTTGCTGCTACTTGGATGGCTCCAATTACAAACCTTGCAATTGGAATCGATGCTTTACGCAAAAAGAAAGAAGAAGAAGCTTAACAGCTTGTTCTAACGTGGCATAAGTCACACAAAAAAATAAAATAAAAATAGAGGAGCTTATATTATGGCTGTAACTAAAGAAGACGTATTAGAGTTTATTTCTGGACTTTCTGTATTAGAACTTTCTGAATTAGTAAAAGAATTCGAAGAAAAATTTGGTGTTTCTGCACAACCTGTTGCTGTTGCTGGTGTTGCTGGTGATGCTGGTGCTGCTGCTGCTGAGCAAACTGAATTCAATGTTGTTTTAACTGACGCTGGTGCGAAAAAAATCGGTGTTATTAAAGCTGTTCGTGCTCTTACTGGTCTTGGACTTAAAGAAGCAAAAGAAGCATGTGAAGCACTTCCATCTACAATCAAAGAGGGTGTAGATAAAGAGACTGCTGAAGAAGCAAAAGCTGCTTTAGAAGAAGCTGGTGCTACTGTAGAAGTTAAATAGTAACTTCTACACCGAAAGGCTTTTCAATATGAGATAATTTCTCATATTGAACCTTTTACAATGGGCGCTTTAGCAAAGAGAGATACTCTCCTTGCTAAAGTGCCCTTATGTCGTTTATAAGCACTATAAAAAATCTCTTGATACACAAGAGTACTCAATCTATCTAGAGACGTCTAGATACGATCTGCTAAATACTCAAATTTAGCCTTAATTAACAACTTATCGAGGTAGCCTATGTTAAACACTTTATATTCCGGAAACCGTCTTCGTGTAGACTTCTCTAAAACTCCTCAAGAAATTGAAGTACCAAATTTACTCCAACTCCAACAAAATTCTTATGACACATTCTTAATGTTAAATGCAAAAGATAGATCACACAGTGGTATTGAAAAAGTATTCCAGTCTGTTTTTCCTATCCATGATGCACAAAATAGATTGACTGTCGAGTATATTGGAAGTGAAGTAACAAATCCGAAATACACTGTTCGTGAGTGTATGGAGAGAGGACTTACGTATGCCGTAAGTCTTAGAATGAAAACACGTCTTATCCTTTGGGACAGAGATGAAAATACTAAAGAGAAATTAGGTGTAAAAGATATCAAAGAACAGAGTATATTTGTTCGTGATATTCCTTTGATGACAGAGAGAACTTCTTTTATAATTAATGGTGTTGAAAGAGTTGTTGTAAACCAACTTCACCGTTCTCCTGGTGTTATTTTTAAAGAAGAAGAATCAACTACTGCGGGTAATAAACTTATCTATACTGGTCAAATTATTCCAGATCGTGGTTCATGGTTGTATTTCGAATATGATCCAAAAGATATTCTTTATATGAGAATTAACAAACGCCGTAAAGTGCCTGTAACGATTATGTTCCGTGCTTTAGGTTACTCTAAGCAAGATATTTTAAAACTTTTTTATCCTATTCAAACAATTAAAATAGGTGACAATCAATTTACAATGGATTTTAATCCAAAAGACTACAATGCACGTTTAGCATATGATCTAGTCGATGTAGACGGAAAAGTACTTGTTGCAGCAGGAAAAAGACTCTCAAGTAAAAAAGCGCAAAAATTTATTGATGATGGACTCAAGGAAGTACAGTATCCTTTAGAAATCTTACTAGATAGATACCTTGCAGAGCCTATTATTGATCCAGAAACTGGTGAAGTTCTTTTTGATACAATGACTCATATCGATGAGACAAAATTGAAAAAAATGGCTGAAATCGGTGTCAGTGAATTTAAAATAGCAAATGACTTGGCTGATGGTGTAGATAGCTCTGTTATCAATGCATTTAATGCTGATGCCGATTCATTAAAGCTTTTAAAACAGACTGAAGATATTGAAGATGAAAATGATTTAGCAGCGATCCGTATTTATAAAGTTATGCGTCCTGGTGAGCCTGTGACAAAAGAGGCAGCGAAAATTTTTGTAAATCAACTTTTCTTTGATCCTGAGAGATATGATCTTACACAAGTTGGTCGTATGAAGATGAACCATAAACTTGGTATGAATATACCTGAATATGTGACTGTTCTTACTCATGAAGATATCATTAAATCAGTAAAATATGTCATTAAAGTTAAAAATGGTCAAGGTCATCTTGATGATAGAGATCACTTAGGAAACAGAAGAATTCGTTCAATCGGTGAACTTTTAGGAAATGAGTTACATAACGGTCTAGTAAAAATGCAAAAAGCTATCCGTGACAAACTCTCTACTCTTAGTGGACCTATGAATGAGTTAATGCCTCATGATCTGATCAACTCGAAAATGATTACTTCTACAATTATGGAATTTTTTTCAGGTGGACAACTTTCCCAGTTTATGGATCAAACCAATCCACTTTCAGAGATCACACATAAACGTCGTCTCTCAGCATTGGGTGAGGGTGGTCTTGTAAAAGAGAGAGCCGGTTTTGAAGTACGTGACGTTCACCCGACACACTACGGTCGTATCTGTCCGGTTGAGACTCCAGAGGGTCAAAATATTGGTCTGATCAACACACTTGCAATGTACTCAAAAGTAAATGAGCATGGATTTATTGAAGCTCCATATAAAGTGATGAAAGATGGTGTTGTTACTCATGAAGTAGTCTATCTTACTGCAACACAGGAAGAGGGTAAGATGATTGCCGCTGCTTCGAATAAACTTGATGATAACGGTCAGTTTGTAGAAGACTTGATTGCTGTAAGACAAGATGGAGAGATTTTACTCCGTGATCCTAAAGATTGTCAATATGCTGACCTTTCATCTCAAATGGTAATTGGTGTTGCGGCATCACTTATTCCATTCCTTGAGCATGATGATGCCAACCGTGCACTTATGGGATCAAACATGCAGCGTCAAGCAGTACCTCTTTTACGTGCAAATGCACCTATGGTAGGAACAGGAGTTGAGAAACTTGTTGCTCGTGACTCATGGGAGTGTGTAAAAGCAAAAAGAGCAGGAAAGATTGAGAAAGTAGATGCGAAACACATCTATGTAATGGGTGAAGAAGATGGGGAAATCTTTATAGATTACTATCCTTTACAAAAAAATCTCAGAACCAATCAAAATACATCATTTACTCAAAAACCGATTGTCAATGTCGGTCAAAAAGTTGAAAAAGGGCAAATCATTGCCGATGGTCCAAATATGGATCAAGGTGAATTAGCTCTAGGTGTCAATGCTATGGTTGCGTTTATGCCTTGGAATGGATATAACTTTGAGGATGCGATTGTAATCTCTCAACGTCTTATTCGTCAAGATGCTTTTACTTCTGTACATATTTATGAAAAAGAGGTTGAAGCTCGTGAACTGAAACATGGTGTAGAGGAGATTACTCGTGATATTCCAAATGTTCGTGATGAAGAGCTTGCTCACTTAGATGAGTCTGGAATTGTTAAGATCGGTACGCATGTGAAAGGTGGTATGATCTTAGTTGGTAAAGTTTCGCCAAAAGGTGAAGTAAAACCTACTCCGGAAGAGCGTCTTTTACGTGCAATATTTGGAGAAAAAGCTGGTCATGTTATTAACAAATCACTCTACTGTCCACCATCTATGGAAGGTGTTGTTGTTGACATTAAAGTTTTCACGAAAAAAGGGTATGACAAAGATCCTCGTACTCTTGAGATAGAAAAAGAAGAACGTGATTACTTAGAACGTGAACACTATGACAGACTCATAATGATTGACAAAGAGGAGATGTTACGTGTAACAAAACTTCTTACTCGCGAGCCTTTACAAAATGACATCAAAATTGGTGATACAGAGTATAAAGCTGGAGATATGATTAACGGTGATGACCTTAAAGAGGTAAATCGTTTTGCTATGAATGCAATTGTGAAATCATTTTCTCAAGAGATTCAAGATGAGTATAATAAGACGAAAAACCATTTCCAAAAACAAAAAAGAATTTTCAGAGATGAGCATGAAGAGAAGTTAAATATTCTTGAAAAAGATGATGTGCTTCCTAATGGTGTTGTTAAATATGTGAAAATCTACATTGCTACAAAACGTCAACTGAAAGTTGGTGATAAAATGGCTGGTCGTCACGGAAATAAAGGTATTGTTTCTAATCTTGTTCCTGAAGTTGATATGCCATACATGGAAGACGGACGCTCTGTTGATGTGTGTCTTAACCCACTAGGGGTACCTTCACGTATGAATATCGGACAGATCTTAGAGATGCATCTTGGTATGGCTGGACGTGAACTTGGAAATCAGATTCAAGAAGAGTTTGATAACAAACAAGCGGACTTTATAGAGAAACTACGTGCTAAGATGATCTCTATTGCAGATGTAGCAGGTCTTATGAATGCAAGTGAAACACTTGGTAAAATGAGTGATGAAGAGTTCTTGACATATGCAAGAGACTGGGCAAAAGGCGGAGTGCGTTTTGCAACACCAATTTTTGAAGGTGTTGATGCACAAGAGTTTGAAAAACTGTATGAACTTGCTAAAATGGATGCTGATGGTAAAGTTGTACTTTATGACGGTAAGACTGGTGAGAAGATGAAAGAGCGTGTTAATGTTGGATATATGTATATGCTCAAACTCCATCACTTAGTTGATGAGAAGATTCATGCACGTTCTACTGGACCATACTCTCTTGTTACGCAACAACCAGTTGGTGGTAAAGCACTCTTTGGTGGTCAAAGATTTGGAGAGATGGAAGTCTGGGCACTTGAAGCATATGGTGCATCAGCAGTTCTAAAAGAGATGTTGACAATCAAATCAGATGATGTTGATGGACGTGTACGTGCATATAAAGCACTTACAAAAGGTGAGCCGGTGCCAGCTTCTGGTATTCCTGAAACACTATTTGTATTAACAAAAGAGCTACAAGCACTTGCTCTTGATGTAGAGATTATGGACGAGGTGGAAGACGATGAGTAAATTAGTACCAGTAGAAGTAACAGAAGAGAGTAG
>JALUZQ010000234.1 GCA_027011725.1 Sulfurimonas sp.
TAAAAGAGCAGGCTTTTTTCTACAAATTTTCCCACCAAGAGATAAAACAGATCATCAATATTGCACGTGACTTGGGTATGTGGGATGAGAAACGCATCACTGCCATCTTTCCTGAGCATCCACAAAGAAAGGTTGTTTTTTCTCGTCTTCTCAAAGCATACGAAGCAATACGTGACAAACCAAACTCTTACGAGAACTTCACCCTCAAAAATATCCCTCAAGAGCAAAAATTTACTTTCAAAGTAGCACAAAAAGAGGGGTTTGGTCTGGGTCTGTGTCCTGTAGCCTCTGAAAAGACACGCTGTTGTAACCTGCTCACACTCGATGCGGTTGAGAGCTGCGGTTTTGACTGCTCTTACTGCTCTATTCAAAGTTTTTACAAGCAAAATACCATTACCTTTGACAGTGGGTTTAAAGACAAACTGCTTAATCTTAACCTCGATAAAAACAAAACCTACCACATCGGCACAGGTCAGGCAAGTGACTCACTTATGTTTGGAAACCGTGAGGGTGTGCTTGACGCTCTTTTTGCTTTTGCGCGCAATAATCCAAATGTCATTTTAGAGTTTAAAACAAAATCGGACAACATCAAGTATCTTTTGGAAAATGATGTTCCAAAGAACATTCTCTGTACATGGAGTCTCAACACCCCAACCATCATAGAAAACGAAGAACACCTCACAGCCTCACTTGAAAAACGCATAAACGCAGCCCGTACTCTTGCTGACAAAGGTGTCAAAGTAGGCTTTCATTTTCATCCTATTGTTGAATATGTCGGCTATCTTGATGAGTATCAAAAGATATATGAAGAGCTTATTGTAAAATTTAAGCCCTCTGAGGTCGCACTTGTAAGTTTTGGGACACTTACATTCATCAAGCCTGTCATCAAGCAGCTTCGTGGACGTGAGTTTCATACCAAAATCACACAAATTCCTCATGAAGATGCAAGTGGAAAAACATCCTACCCGGACACTACGAAGGTGGAGATGTTCAAACATGCTTATGAAAGTTTCAAGCCATGGCAAAGTGGTGAAGATAAAGTCTTTTTCTATTTGTGCATGGAAGAGCATCAGATGTGGGCAAAGACCTTCGGGTACCAATACGCTACAAACAACGACTTTGAACACGCTATGCTTGGAGCATATTGTAAAAAGATCGGGCAAGATTATCTTATTTAGGATGAGTATGAAAACAAAAGAGAACTATTTTTTATCACAACCACACCAGCCGTTTTTTCTACTTGGTATTATAAACGCAGTCATTATGATGTTGCTGTTTGCCTTAAATTATAAGGGTATTTTACCACTTAAGATTGACCCTTTAACACTCCATAGCTACTCACTTATCTATTTAGTATTTACAAACTTTTTTACCGGTTTTTTATTTACTACATTTCCGCGTTTTAACCAAACAGATACCATTGACAAGGGCTATTACACAAAAATTTTCTATGCAAACGCAGTAGCTTCACTCCTTTTTATACTTGGAGCACTCTTTTCAAATTATTTGCTCACTTTCGCTATGCTCACTGCGTTTATCTCACAATTTTTTATAATTTTAAAGCTTACGCTTATTTATAAAAATGCGAACACGCCTGATAAAGAGGACTCATTTTGGATACTTGGTGCAAACCACATTGGACTCTTGACTCATCTGC